>JBIKTT010000438.1:0-3048 GCA_044347925.1 Phycisphaerales bacterium | reverse complement strand
CACTACGGAACCCTCGTCAAGCGTCACGCGGCGGCTGTCCGAGCGTTCCTGATGGCCAAGCTGGGCAGCCCAGAACGGGCCGAAGAAGCCGCTCAGGAGACCTTTGTGCGGGCCTTTGCCGGCCTGCATGGCCTGAAGGACCACGAGCGGTTCGTTTCCTGGGTACTGGGGATCGCCGCCAACGTCGCGATGGAGGATGCCCGCAAGCGGCAGAATGACGGGAGCGTCCACGTCGAGCGCGAGGCTCCCTCGGAGCCGCGCGGGGAGGATGGGATGGCCGCAGCCGTACGGGCTTTGCCCGAGCCCTACCGCGGTGCCGTGTGGCTTCGGTACTGGGCCGGGCTGAGCTGCGAAGCGGCGGCCCGGGAGCAAGGAGTGTCGGTGGGAACGTTCACCAAGCGGCTGTCGAGGGCCCATGCGATCCTGCGCGGCGTGGTGGAAGGCGGGGAAGAAAAGGAGCGAGTCCATGAACTGCGATGAATGCCGGGAAGCGATCATTCGGGGTGAACGGGTGGCTGAAGCGGATGAGCATGCCGCGAAATGCGTCGAGTGCGGCGCGTGGCTCGAGAAGGAATCCGAGGTCATGACCGCGCTGGGACACGCGGGCCGCGGCTGGCGTGAGGCTCCCCTCGAAGTCGCGCTTCCGAAGCCCTCCATGAAGCGGGCGGGCGTCGCGGGCCGGATCATGCGGTTTGCCGCTGCCGCAGCTGTTCTCGCGGTTGCTGCGGGCGGCGCGTACTTCGCGACGCGGCCGACCCCCGTGAGCGCGATGCAGGTCATGGTGCGCGAGCTCAGGGATCGCGGCAGCGTGCGGTTCGTGCTCGAGTCGCCCGGTCGCTCTCCGGAGAGCGGCACGATGTTTGTAAGTGGCACGCGGATGCGGATCGAGCTTGAGAATGGAGATGTCGTCGTCGTCGACTCGGAACTTCGGCGGACCGTTCTCCTCAAGCCGGCTACGAAGCAGTTCATCGCGGGGGACAACTCGGGCCGCTTCTTTGATCTCTACGGGCTGCTGCTTCAACTTGCGGACGCACCTCGGACGGAGGATCTCGGGTTGGAACTGATCGGCGGGCAGGAGGCGGAGAAGTTCCGGGTGCACCTGCCGCCGTCGATGGGCGCGTTGCCGGACGCTGTGGCGGTCGTATGGCTGGACATCTCCACGAGGCTGCCGCTTCGGGTGGAGATTCCGTTTGGCGAGGGCTCGGGAGACCCGGTGGTGTTCCGCGACTTCGCCTTTGATGTCGCCATGCCGGAGGAGCTTTTCGATACGAATCCGGCGGGATACGAGGCGTTCGCGCCGCTTGCGACGACGCCGGGAATCGGGCTTGAGATGGGAATGAAGATCCGGAACCTGGGCATGGCGTTCCACATGTACATGCAGGACCACGGGGAGATGGTCCCGGAGACGATCGATCAGCTCGCGCCGTATCTGGAAGCGGGCGGCCTTCGCAGTTCAAGGAATCCGGACGAACCGGTGGGCTACGTGTACGTGAAGCCGCGACTGCCGCTCAACGGGGCCCATGTGCTGGCGTACGAGCGATTCGCCGGAGACGCGGAGCATGTCTGGGTGGTGCTGGTTGAGGGAAGCGCCCACGTCAAGACCCGCGCGGAGTTTGAGGCTTTGCTCAGGGAGACCAGAGGGGAGTGAAGTGTCGAGGTGTCGGTCGCATCGAGTGGCTCGCGAGGGCGGGCAACCAAGGGCTCACGCAAGCCCGGAAGCCAGAAGAGCCGAGACGATGAAGAGAAGCGTCGCAACGACCCCACGCACGGTCCCGATCGTCACCTTCTTGAGCAGCCGCGTGCCAAGGTAGGAGCCGACGCATCCGGCGAACGCGGTGAGAGCGACCAGCGAGAGAAGACGCGGGGACGAGATCGAGCTGTAGTCGTGCGACCTTGAGAGGTAGGTGAATCCCGCGGAGTAGACCGCGAGGCGGGCGAGATCGACGGCGGTGGACACGACGTTGGTCGTGCCGACGAACTGGTCCTTGGTCAGGCCTGCGCGGAGGAGGAATGGGGCCCGCAGGGCACCCTGCATCCCGGTCAGCCCGCCGAAGAAGCCCGAAAGGGCACCGCCGATGGGGATGTACCTGGGCGCGATGGCGAGCTTCTGGAAGCGGGATGACAGTTCGAGGATCGCGAAGGTGGCGAGGACGGAAGCGATGATGAGCTTGGGGGGTGTGATTGACGCTTGACGGCCGGCGAGGGTGTAGGTGTGGAGCGGGGCGGCCGGCGCGAGGGCGGCAAGGAGAGCGGCCCCGATGAATGCAGCGAGCACGGCCGGGACTCCGAAGCGGATGACGGTGGCTCGATCGGCCCAGCGGCCGACAAGCCCGAGCTTGAAGAGGTTGTTCGAGAGGTGCACGACGCCCGTGGCGGCGATCGCGACTTCGAGCGGGAAGAAGAGGGCGAAGACGGGCATGAGCACGGTGCCCAAGCCGAATCCGCTGAGAAGCGTCACCGCGGCCACGATCGCGGCGAGTGCGGGGAGGATGAGGAATTCCATGGCTCCTCCGGGGCGAAAGACGGCGGGCGTTCAGCCGGCGAGCTTGGTCCCCGCGAAGACCAGCAGCACGCCGAGACCGACGCTCGCGAGCACGTACAAAAAGGCGGAAGCCGTGCGGCCGGCGGCGAGGAGGGTGTGGGTTTCCCAGGCGAAGGCCGAGAAGGTGGTAAAGCCGCCGAGCAGGCCGACGAGGAGCGCGAGCCTCAGGTCTTCGCGGACGGAGTGGGCCAGCGCGGTCGCGAGGATGCCCATGGCCAGGCAGCCGATCAGGTTGACCGCGAGGGTGCCCCACGGGAACGCGGGGACGCTGGGGACGGTCGGCTGGGGGATGAACGCTTGCGTGAGCGAGACCAGACCGAAGCGGGCGAGGGTGCCGACCGCGCCGGCGGCGGCGATCATCAGGACGCCCGCGGCGGAAGGAGGCGTCACTTCTTCTTGTCTCCGCCGAAGATGTCCTTGACGGCGTTGTCGAGGCCCTTCTGGACCTTGTCCTGGGCGGACTTGGCGGCGTCGCCGAGGCCTTTTTCGAGCTGCTGGCGGGCGTT
>JBIKTT010000083.1:0-7264 GCA_044347925.1 Phycisphaerales bacterium | reverse complement strand
CACCTTTGACACCACGAAAGTCCCCGCCGAAGCGTGGATTCGTGTGCTCACCGGCGACCTGCCGTGCGCCAAGTGCCGGTACAACCTCCGGGGCCTTTCGATCCTCGCCGTCTGCCCCGAGTGCGGTACGCCGGTCCGCGGCACGATCCTCGCCACCGTCGACCCGCACGCCCGAGAACTCTCGCCCATCTACTGGCCAATTCCGACGGCCGTCTCGCTCATCCTCTGGAGCCTCTGCTGCCTCGGAGCCGCGCTCGCCGTCCTGCTGCTTCGGTCGGAGGAACTTATCCGCGCCCTGGGCGGACCCAACTTTGCGTTGGCGCCGGAATGGCGCTCGGTGCCGGCGCTGCTGCTTGCGTTGGCCGGTGTGTTCGCGGTCGCTTTCGTGCGTCCGCACGCGAAGATCACCGTCTTTCACAGCCTGGCCGCCGCGCTCGCCTGCCTCGCGCACTTCCCGCTCGCGTACCTGATGTGGCAGGTTCACGCGGTCATCGATGCTCAGGGCGGGCCGCCGTTCACCAGCCTTGATCCGCGTCTGGGGCCGATCCGTTCGATGTTCCGGCTCGGCTGCGCGGCGTGCATGGCGGTGCTCATCCTGGGCATCCGTCCCAACGGCCGGCTCCTGGTCTCACGCTCGCTGCTGATGCGCACGGGGCGTGTCGATCGGCAGACGCTGCTGGTCATCCTGGCCGCCGTAGGTCTGGCGGCGATGGGGGATGTGCTTCGCCTGGGCGCACCGGGCGTGCAGACCGACCAGTCGGACATTCTCGCCGGTCTCGGAGCGGCGATCATCGCCGTGGGCTCCTTCCTGATCCTGCTCGGGATTTTCGGCGTGGTCATCGACATCCTCCGGCTTCGCCACTCGATCGTCGCGCCGCCCCTTCATCTCGACACGATCGCGCCGATCGAACCGGCGCGGCAAGCACCGCCCGTCGTGCCTCCTCCGATCCCCTCCCCGGCCCCGTCTCCGCCCGCCAAGGGGGCCCAGCCGTGACCAAGAAGGAACGCGAGCGATTCGATGCTTTGGTCGAGGAAGCCATCGGGAGCTTGCCCGACCGCTTGCATGAGCTTCTCGACGAGGTCCCGGTCGTGGTGCTCGACCGGCCGACCGCGGAGATGCTCCGGGACCTCGACATCGACCCCGCCGACACCGATGCCGCTCTTGAAATCTGCGGCCTGCACTCGGGCACCCCGGACACCGAAGCTTCGGTCGAACACCCCGCTCTGACGAGCAGCATCCACCTCTTCCGCGAGGGGATCATCTCCCTCGCCGGCGGGTGGGAGCCGCGTCCGGACTTCTCCGAAGATGGCGACACAGGCCCGGGCGGCGAAGACGCCGTCTACGAGGAGATCATGGTCACCCTGCTCCATGAGATGGGCCACCAGTTCGGCCTGTCGGAAGACGATCTTCGCGAACTCGGCTACGACTGAATCAGGGCCCCCCTCCCAGCCCCCTTCCGGCCCCAATCGGGCCGCAACTGGGCTCCGTTTGCGAATTGAAACCGCACCTAGGATCCTCGGTAGAACCTGCCGAAGGAGATCCGCATGCGTGTTTCGCTCGCGTCCCGTCTGATCGTCAGCACCCTGGCACTGGTGTCCCTCTCCGGGACGGCCATCGCTCTGCGTCCGTCCGCCCCGGCCCCCGCGGTGCTCGCCGCGCCCGCGGTGCTCGCCGACACCGTCGCCCTCATCGAGATCGAGGGTGCCCTGCACGAGCAGCCGAGCCCCCTCGCTTGGCTCATGGGCAACGAGGGGCACGTCACCCTCTCCGACGCCGTCACCGCCATCCATCGCGTCGCCACAAGCGACAAGTACGCCGGTTTGGTGATCCGCCTCAAGGACGCCGAGATCTCGCGCACCCACACCGAGGAACTCGGCGCCGCGATCAAAGCCGTTCGCGCCGCCGGCAAGAAGGTCCACGTCTTCTCCGAAGCCTACGGCACGGCCGAACTCCTCCTGGCTTCCTATGCCGATGAGGTCCTCGCCATGCCCGGCGCCCCCGTCATGCTCACCGGCATGCACGCCGAAGAGATGTTCCTCGCCGACACCCTCGCTTGGGCCGGCCTCAAAGCCGAATTCGTCCAGGTCGGCGACTACAAGGGCGCCAACGAGATGATGGTCAACAGCAAGCCCAGCCCGGCTTGGGACCAGAACATCAACCAGCTCATGGACAGCATGTACGGCAACATGCGTTCCACCTTCAAAGCCAACCGCAATCTCGACGATGCCAAGCTCGATCAGGCGTTCAGCGACCTCTGGCTCGCGGACTCTGAAGACGCCCAGAAATCCGGCCTCGCCGACGGGCCGCTCGACTACCCCGAGCTCGTCACCCACCTCGACAAGAAGTACGGCCGCGAGATGAACCTCGACGACAGCCTCCTCGCCAGCAAGTCCGACGAGATGGACGTCGCCAACCCGTTCGCTCTCCTCACCAAGCTCTCGCAGAAGCCCGACACCACGCCCAAGGGCCCGACCATCGCCGTCCTCCACATCGACGGCGCGATCGTCGATGGCGACTCCACCTCCGGCGGCCTCATGGGCGGCGAAGGCTCGGTCGGAAGCCGCACCATCCGCCGCATGATCGAGGAGCTCATCGAAGAGGACCTCATCAAGGGCGTCGTTCTCCGCATCAACTCCCCCGGCGGCTCCGCCACCGCGTCCGAGGTCATCTATCAGGGCCTCAAGAAGCTCTCCGCGAAGAAGCCCGTCTGGGTCTCCGTCGGAAGCATGGCCGCGTCCGGCGGTTACTACGCCGCCGTCGGCGGTCAGAAGATCTACGTCAACCCCTCCAGCATCGTCGGCTCCATCGGCGTCGTCGGCGGCCGCGTCTCGATGGACGGCCTCTACAAGATGCTCAAGGTGAACGTGGTCGACCGCTCCCGCGGCCCGCGTTCGGAGATGTTCCGCTCCACCTCGCCGTGGACCCCCGAGGAAATCGCGACGGTCCGCCGCAAGATGACCGAGACCTACGACCAGTTCACCAGCCGCGTCACCGCCGGCCGCCCCGGCATCGACCTCGGCAAGACCGCCGAAGGCCGCCTCTTCACCGGCGAAAAGGCCGTCGCGCTCAAGATGGCCGACAAGATCGGCGGCCTCGATGAAGCCGTCCGTGACCTCGCCACCGAAGTCGGCGTCACCGACCCCGACGTCATGCACTTCCCCGGCCCCAAGAGCATCCCCGAGATGATCGAGGACACCTTCGGCGGCATGGTGCAGGGCCCCAGCGTCAAGCTCCCCGGCGCCTCCCCCCTCGCCGGCATCAACGCCGCCGGCCAGGAACTCTTCGGCGACGCCTGGATCCAGGTCCGCCAGGGCATGCAAGCGACCCTCCAGCTCCGCAAGGAGCCCGTGCTCCTCATGACCCCGAGCGTCATCATGGTGAAGTAAGCAGGGAAGTCACGAAGTCACAAAAAAGGCCCCTCGCGGGGCCTTTTGTCTTTTTGCTTCGTGACTCCGTGACTTCCTCTCAAGGCACCTTGACCGCCAGCGGCTTTCCAAGCATCTCCCGCTTGCGAAGCAGGTGCACCATGTGCCCGCGGATGTGGTCCACGTACACCTGCACGAAGTCCGCCAGCGAGACCTTGCCCCGCTGGTTGTGAATCCCCACGCGATCGAAAGCCGCGTCCGGAAGCCGCTTGAGCAGGTCCGCCGTCATCCGCCGGTTGTCGTCAAACACCCGGCACACCCGCGTCAGATCTTCCCGCTCGTACGAAAGGTGCTTCGCGCACGCCGTCTCGTCGTACGCGATCAGAAGCGGCACATCCTCCGCCACGATCCGCCGCATCCGGTGCGTCGCCGCCAGATCGCTCTCCCACAAGTGAACGATGATCTGACGGATGCTCCACGTGCCCGGGATCGGGAGAGCGTCAAGCTCGCTCGCGGAAAGCCCGACGATCGCCGCCGCCGGAACGGTCGCGCCCGCTTCGTAAAGATCGATGAGTGCTCTGTTCATGCCCGGAGGATAACCGGGCCCGGTCGTCGGCGGGGGTCCTACCGTCGGGCTTGCTGGTACTCACCGTCATCCAGGGGCCCGACAAGGGCCGCACGTACGAGCTCCCCGACCATGAGCCGCAGCTCATCGGCCGCTCGAGCGAAGCTCTCCCGCTCATGGACACCACCGTGTCCCGGCGACACGCCGAGCTCACCCCCGACGACGGCGCATGGTACCTCCGCGACCTCGAAAGCCAGAACGGCACCTACGTCAACGGCGTCAAGATCGCTGAACGCCTTCGTCTCAGGCCCGGCGACCAGATCCGCACCGGCTCCACCCTCTTCGTCTTCGGCCAGACCGAGCTCAAGGACCCCGAGGTCATCCGCGTCCTCCGCACGGACCAGATCGACACCTCGATCGAGCGAACGCTCAGCAGCAACGCCGACTCGGTCCTCATGTCCGAGCCCGAGCCCCGCGCCGCCGCCGTCGATCACCTCCGCGTCATCTATCGCCTCACCACCATCCTCACGCAGGTCACCGAGCGGCAGGATCTCCTCCGCCAGGTCATGGAGGTCATTTTCGCCGAGTTCAAGCCCGAACGCGGGTTCATCCTCCAGATGGGCGAGAACCCCGACGAAGCCCCCAAGCCCGCCGTCGTGAAGTACGCCGTCGCGCCCCGCGACCTCGACGATGCCAAGATCCACGTCAGCCGCACCATCCTCCAGCACGTCGCCAAAAAGGGCGAAGGCGTCCTCAGCAGCAACGCCATGACCGACCCGCGCTTCGCCAAGGGCGACAGCGTGCAGCGCGGCCACATCCGCTCGGCTATCTGCTCACCCATCAAATACCGCGACCGCATCTACGGCGCGATGTACGTCGATAGCTCGATCGCCAACTACACCTTCACGCCCGAGCAGCTCGCCCTGATGAACGCCATCGGCCAGCACACCGGCTTGGCTCTCGCTACCGCCGAGATGTACCAGCAGAAGCTGCAGACCGAGCGACTGGCCGCCATCGGCGAGACCGTCGCGAGCCTTTCGCACTCGATTAAGAACATCCTGCAAGGCCTCCGCGGCGGCGCGGACGTCGTCGAGCTCGGCCTCAAAAAAGACGACCTCAAGGTCGCCAAGGGCGGCTGGGCGATCCTCAAGCGGAACCTCGACCGCATCGTCAATCTCACCCTCAACATGCTCACCTTCAGCCGTCAGCGCAAGGTCGAGCCCGAGCTCACCAAGCTCGGCCCCCTCATCGACGAGTGCTTGCAGCTCGTCGAAAGCCAAGCCCGAAGCAAGCAGGTCGTTGTCATCTCCGACGTCGACAAGGACCTCCCCCCGGTCATGCTCGACCCGCACCTGATGCACCAGTCGCTCATGAACCTCATCTTGAACGCCGTCGAAGCCGTCGAAGCCAATAAGGGCGTCGTCACGATCCGCGCCGGCTGGTCCGGTGGCCAACCGCCCGCCGCGACCTCCGGCGTCGGCCTCAAAGCCGAGATCGCCGTGCAGGACAACGGCCCCGGCATCCCCAAGTTCAAGCAAGCCTGGATCTTCCTCCCCTTCAACACCACCAAAGGCGTCCGCGGCACAGGCTTGGGCCTCGCCGTCGCCAAACGCATCGTGGAGGAACACCAGGGCACGATCGAGGTCGATTCAGAAGAAGGCCGCGGCGCGACCTTCCGCATCACACTCCCCCTCGGCGGCCCTGAGGGCCTCGAACACACGGGTGATCCGTCCGCGACGACGGGCGAGAAACCGCAGCAGATCAATCCTTAGGTTCGCCCGTGGGTTCGGGCTTTCGATCAGCTCCGGATCACTTCGTCGCTCGATTTGCGAGCTTTTTGGCTGGCTTCTTGGCGACTTTCTTGGGGGTCTTCTTGGCCGGAGCTTTCTTCGCTTTCGCCGGCTTCTTCGCGGATTCCGCCGGCTTGGCCGTCTCAAACAGCCCGACCGCAGTCCCCGACGGGTCCGTCACGATCGCGAAACGCCCCATACCGCCGCACGCGACCGAAGGCCGCACCACGTGTCCGCCGTGCGTCGTGACTTTGGCGACCGCGTCGTCCAGGTCCGGGACGTTGATGTAGATCATCCACGCTTGCGGCTGCTCGGCGTTCGCGCCGCGAGCGTGGCAGACGCCGAAAGCCGTCAGCCCCGCTCCCTCGCCCGCCGTCATGACATAGTCGGAATACCCGCCCATCTCAATCGGCGAAGGCCGCCACCCAGCGACCTCCGCGTAGAAATCGCGCACCGGGTCTGCGTCCGGCACCGTGAGGTCCATCCACGTCACGCTGCCCGGAAGCGGCGTGCTTGATTTGGCTTTCTGCTTCTTCTTCGCCATAAATCGCCGAGAGAGCCTTCGCCCTCCCGACGGTCTCACCAAGATGGGATCACAGTCAGATCACCGTCAACTCACTTCTTCGCCGGCGCCGCGTCGAACGGCTTCTCCGGAGCTTTGAGGCCCGCTTCCTTCAGCAGCGCGTCGATCTTCTCGGATTCCTCGACCGGGTTCGGGTACAGGCCGTTGTACCGCACGATCCCCTTGGAATCGATGATCGCCACGTGCGGGATCCCCTGCACGCCGAAGTCCGGGTTGAAGCAGCTCTTGTCCCCGAACGCGATCGTCCAGTTCACGCCCATGCCTTTCATGAACCCGGGCATCAGCTCCATTTCCTTCTTCGGATCATCCTTGCAGTCGATCCGCGCACGCTTCTCCTCGTCCGTCCCGATGTGGAACCCCTGCACGCTCGTGAGCCCGAGGATCACGACGTCGTGCCCCTTGTACCGCTCGGCGAGCTGCGCCATCTTCGGGAACGCCGCGCGGCACGGCCCGCACCACGTCGCCCAGAAGTCGATCATCACGACCTTGCCCTTGAAGTCGGCAAAGCTCTTCTGCTTGCCATCATCCGACACCCACGTCAGCTCGATCGCCGGCGCGGGGTTTCCGATCAGCGTCCCCTTCGCCCACGCGCCGTCCGCCAGTGCTTTCGTGTCCTTCAGGAACTTCACCTGCTGCGCCGCCGGACCCTCGGCGTTCTTGTTCTTCTCGATCGCCGCATCCGCCGCCGCCACGATCCGCAAACGGATCTTCTCGCGAAGCTCCGACGAAAGCACGTCCTTCGCCTCATCATCGTTCATCGTCGAGATCAGCGACCGAAGCGAATTCACCGTCTGCGGCGAAAGCTCCGTCGTGATGAACGGCTCCACCGCTTCAAGCAGCTTCTTGTCCGCGATCACCTTCGCCGGAAGCGACGAAAGCGGACGGAACACGCCATCACCCTTGCCCGACTTCACAAGCTCGCCATAGCCCGCGTGCTTCACCGCGCCCAGGATCGCGTCC
>JBIKTT010000084.1:0-7264 GCA_044347925.1 Phycisphaerales bacterium | reverse complement strand
AAAGCTCCGGCCGCCCGAGCAGCCGCCCCATCCGATAGATCTCCGGCGTGTAGTACACCCCGAACACATCCAGGTGCTGGTTCTGCGCCGACACGACCGTCCAGCCACGCGACCTGAACCCGTGATCACGCAGCCGCCCCGGCGGCAGATCGATGTCCCACAGATTCGTCCAGCTCAGCGTCGCGTCCATCGCGTGCTCCGCTCGCCGAAGCCACGACACTTCGCCCGTGTGGTCAAAGCACGCCAAAAACGCTTGGAACGCCGCCCACGCACCCTCCTTGTCCTCGCATCTCGCGTCAAGCGTGCCGCCCCAGTACGGTTCCGCCGCTCCCATGTGCCTACGGGCCGCCGTCTCCGCGATCTTGAGCGCCGCTCGCTCGCACTCCGCCAATCCGAAAAGCCGCGAAGCCCGAAGCAGCGGCGACACGAAGAACGCTTCGTTCGTCGACACCGGATTCCAATCCTCCCGCAGCACGCGCCGGGCGTGAAGCTCGCAAGCTCGCCGCACGAAGTCGGACCAGCGCGCGTGCGCGATCCCGCGCCGGTCCGCCGCTTCGATCGCCCGCGTGATCGTCTCGAGAGCCTGCCCCTGCGAGACGAAGTCCTGCTCCGTCCACGCCCCGCTTTCCACCGTGTACCTCTGCAAAAACCCGTTGTCGTTGAACGGCGCCGACGACAGCAGGTCCAGCGACCGCGACGCCGCTTGCTCCCACCCGACCCAGCCCGACTTCTCCCCCATCGCGAGCAGGTAGTACGGCACCGTCTCCGCCTGCCCGCACCACCCCATCACGTAGTGCGTGCCCTCGACGTAGTCGGGGTACATCTCAAACCCGCTCTTCTCTCCGAGATCACGCCACCGCGACTTCGCGAACTCAAGCTTGCGTCCGACGATCGCCGCCGCCCCCGGCAGCCCGTCCGTCGAGAACGGAGCCCCACGCTCGATGCACGTCCGCACCGGCACGCGGAACCCGCTCCCCACCTCCGAAACCTCGTACACCTGAATCGCAAAGTCCTTCTCAACGACCGCGCCCGGCCGCAGTTCCATCCATGTGTTGTCGTAGGGCATGAACTCGCCCTGCCGCGCCTTCACCACGGCATTGCGCCCATTCGAAGCACACGGGCCCGAGTACGCGGCGAGTTCGTACCCGCGTTCGACCGGCATCACGCCAAGCGACCACCACTGATCACGCTTCGCCGCGCCGGGAACCATCGACGGCGTCGTGTGCAGCGCCGCACCTCCGCCCGTCCACTCCACGCTCGCCAGCGGCATCGAGAACCGGTGCTCCTCGTGGAACGACCGCTCACCGACCGCCCCGGTGTGAACGACCACCGCCGCCCGGCCCCTGGACGCCGGATCGCCGGCCGTGACGCCGCTCGTCCTCGCTCCCGACGGATTTCCGTAGAACGAGATGCCCGGAAGAAAGACGCTCGCCGACCGCTCGGTCGTCGCTTCGGGCACCGTCCATCTCACGCTCAGCGTGCTCTTGGGAAGCGGGTGCGACCCCCGCCACTCAAAGCGCCGCCGCCCCACAACGACATCACCCTCCACGCGATACGCATCGCGAAGCTCAAGGCGTCCCCCGCCAATCTCCACGCGCCCCGTCACCACCACCCACCCGTTCGCCTCGGTCCGCTCGGACGGATGCACATGCTTCCACGCCGCCGGCCACCCCTCCGACCAGTCCGTCGCGACCGACCACAGACCTTCAGCCGGAGATTCAACCACCGTCCGTTGGCCATTCCCAACGCGAACACGGATCGGCGACTCGCCCGACACGTCCAGCGAAGGTTGGCCAACCACCAAAGTCGCAACGATCAATGCAGTAGAAAGCGGCATGCACGGCATGCTACCGCATCCGAGCACCGCCCTGCAAACCAGCCGCCCGCCGACAAACTCAGTTCCGCTTGACCAGCGTCACGTCCGTCGTCGCTTCCTTGCCGTTGCGGATGTACGTGATCTTGACCACATCCCCCGGCTTGGCGGCCCGAAGCTGCGCCGTGAAGGTCTGGATGTCCTTCAGCACGACATCGTTCCACTTGATCAGTCGGTCATCCGTCTTCAGGCCGGCTTTCTCCGCCGGCTTGCCGGGGCTCACGCCGCCGACGAGCACGCCGTCCTTGTCGTCCGCGTAGTCGCCGGGGACCAACCCGAACGTCGCGGAACCCAAGCCGACCGACGGACCGGTCGACTCATCCCCCGTGGGCTCCTCCGGCTTGGGTGCCGGCGCGGGTTTGTCCGCTGGCTTCTCCGCCGGCTTCTCGGCCGTTTTTTCCGCGGGCTTGTCGGCCGCCGGCTGGTCTTCGGGCTTCTTCTCCGTGCCAAACACAAGCGGCTCGGTCCGGCTTGCGGCGTCCATCGCGATCCGTGTGCCGAGGTCCACGATCTTCGCCGCGCCCTCGATGTTGATCTTGTCCGCCGTGTCGATCGGGCGGTGGTAGTCCTCGTGCAACCCCGTGAAGAAGAAAACCGCCGGGATCTTCACCTGACGGAAGCTCGCATGGTCGCTCCGGTCGTCGAACTGGCTCCGCTTGACCAGCGGGCGGATCGGGAAGCCCGCGGCTTTCCAGTACGGGTCAAGCCACTCCGCGAGCCCCGCCGCGACGCCCAGCCCGGAGACTTCAAGGGGCGGGTCCTCACGCAAGCGACCCACCATGTCCATGTTGATCATGAAGTAGTGCTTCTCGCGCGGAGCGATCATGTTCTGCGTGTAGTACCGCGAACCCTCGAGCCCCGACTCCTCCGCCGAGAACGCAAGGAAAAGCACCGAGCGGCAGCTCGCGTTCTCCGGCAGCTTCGCGTACTCCGCCGCCATCTTGCCCGCCATCGTCAGGATCGCGCTCGTGCCCGAAGCGTTGTCGTCCGCGCCGGGGTGGATAATCCCCGTCGAACCGCTCATCGACCCGAAGTTTCCGTATCCGACGTGGTCGTAGTGAGCGCCGATCACGACCCACTCATCCGCCAGAGCGCCCTTCCCGCGAAGCACGCCGCCCACGTTCGCCGTCTTCTGCTCCTGCTTGACGATCTCCGCTTCGATCGCAAGCGTCGCCTTCGGCAGATCGATCATCTCGCCCGAAGCGTCCGCGAGGTTGCGAAGATCGCGAAGCGACCGGCCATTCGCGTCCGCCGCCGAGACGAACGCTTCCGCCGCTTGGTTGCCAAGCATCATGACCGGCCCGGCCGCCGGGTTCCGCGGCATCCGGCCGCTCGCGCCCACCTCGGTAAAGTTCATCAGCCGGTTGACACGCTCATCGTCCGCACCCGGAGGATTGACGACGACCACCGCCGCCGCCCCGCGCGTGAAGCACTCGTTGATCTTGGCATTGAGGTCGGCTTTGGGCGACCAGCTCCCCTCCGCCCAGCGGCTTTCACCCTTCTCGTTCATAGGCTCAAACCGGAGCACGATCGCGGCTTTCCCCTTGAGGTCCACCCCACCGGTAAACCCGGCGTATCCGTCCTTCCCCTCCGCGATGCCGTACCCGACGAAGACCGCTCCACCCTCGAACTTGCCCGTCCCCGACACGGCGAGCGCCCGCATGTCCGTGCCCGCGACGAGCTTCTTCGCTCCGCCGGGCAGGTTCAGCGTCAGCTCTTCCTTCGCCGCGGTGATCTTCCCCCCGCGCAGGTCACGCGGCACGAAGTACTGCAGGTACGACGAGAAAGCCTTCTCCCCCTCGGGGAACGCCGGCGACAACCCCGCCTTCTTGAAGTGGAACTCGATGTAGTCCGCCGCGTCCGCGTTGCCGCGATCGCCCGGGCACCGACCCTCAAACCACGGGTTGGCGAGCGTAAAGATGTGCTGCCGGTACACCGCGGCGTCCGCCGCGTTCGTGTCCGCTCCCGCCGGGGTCGTCCGATCCGTCACCTCCGCCCAAACCCCCGGAGCCGCCAGCGCCGGCGACCACCCCGAAAGCGTGCCCGCCAGCGCGGCTCCCGCGAACACGACCAGAGACGCCAAGCGGGAACCACGACGAGAAGGGGTCGGCATGAGGAAATCGCTCCAGTGTGGAAAGCACCTCCCGGCCGCGGGTTTCAAACCCCGCCGGAAGCGCCCGAAAGTGTACCGCCGCCAGCCCCGAATCGCTGCAACCCCCGGACATTTGAGCACCCCTCACCTAGACTTCCCCGCAGATCGGTCCGTCCCCCAACCTTCAGCCCTCGCGGGCTTTCACACAGGGTTCCCATGACCGCGATCCACCCGACCCCCGCCCGTCCCTCCGTTCCCGCCGCCCCCGCTTCCGGCTCGTCCCTGAGCCCCTCGGACACCTTCGTCCACCGGCACCTGGGCCCCCGAGAACACGAGCTCCAATCCATGCTCGGGACCGTCGGCTACAGCACGCTCGACGAACTGACCAACGCCACCGTTCCCGCTTCCATCCTGCGCCGCGACCTCATGGTCCTCCCCGGCCTCCCCACCGACCGCACGCTCGGTGAGCACGAGGTCCTCCAGCGGCTCCACGCCATCGCATCCAAGAACACCATCGCCAAGAGCTACATCGGCGCCGGCTATTACGGCACCATCACCCCCGGCGTCATCCTCCGCAACATCATGGAGAACCCCGGCTGGTACACGCAGTACACGCCCTACCAGGCCGAGATCGCCCAGGGCCGCCTCGAAGCCCTCCTCAACTTCCAGACCATGGTCGCGGACCTCACGGGCCTCCCCCTCGCCGGCGCCTCCCTCCTGGACGAAGCCACCGCCGCCGCCGAAGCCATGGCCATGTGCTTCGCGATGGCCGGCGGGTCCGACGGCACCAAGAAGGTCTTCTACATCGCCGACGACTGCCACCCGCAGACCATCGCCGTCTGCAAGACCCGCGCCGAGTCGATGGGCATCGACCTCAAGCTCTGCACGAACCCGCACACCGCGACCTCGGGCCTGGACTTCGCTTCCGCCTGCGGCATCCTCGTCCAGTACCCCAACACCTTCGGCGACATCCACGACTACCGCGCCCTCTGCGAGACGGCCCACAAGTCCGACTGCCTCGTCATCGCCGCCACCGACCTCCTCGCCCTCACGCTCCTCACGCCCCCGGGCGAGTGGGGCGCGGACATCGCCGTCGGCTCCGCCCAGCGCTTCGGCGTCCCCATGGGCTTCGGCGGCCCCCACGCTGGCTTCATCGCCACCTCCGAAGCCTACGTCCGCAAGATGCCCGGCCGCATCATCGGCGTCTCCAAAGACGCCCACGGCAACGTCGCCTACCGCATGGCCATCCAGACCCGCGAGCAGCACATCCGCCGCGAAAAAGCCACCAGCAACATCTGCACCGCGCAGGCTCTCCTGGCCATCATGGCTGGCATGTACGCCGCGTACCACGGGCCAAACGGCCTTCGCCGCATCGCGACGCGCGTCCACACGCTAACCATGTTTCTCAAGACGTCTCTTCGCGCCGCAGAACTTGCGGTCACGGGCGGCGGGTTTGACACGATCCGCGTCAACTGCAACCCCACCATTATCGCTACCGCGAAGAAAGAGAACATCAACCTCCGCGACTTCAAGGATGGCACGGTTGGCATCTCCCTCGACGAGACCACGACGATCGAGGACGTGAACACGCTCGCCAGGCTGTTCGGTGCTCCAGGGACCAATGCGACCATCACCTTCGAGGTCGATACGGCTTTCCGCCGCACCTCCGACTTCCTGTCCCACCCCGTCTTCAACACCCACCACTCCGAATCGGAGATGCTCCGCTACATCTTCAAGCTCCAGGGCCGCGACCTCTCTCTCGCCCACAGCATGATCCCCCTCGGTTCATGCACCATGAAGCTCAACGCCACCGTCGAGATGACCCCCGTCACCTGGCCCGCCTTCGGCAACCTCCACCCCTTCGCCCCCGCCGACCAGTGGCGCGGCTACGCCGAGATCTTCGCCGACCTTGAGCGCTGGCTCTGCGAGTGCACCGGCTTTGCCGCCATGAGCCTCCAGCCCAACGCCGGAAGCCAGGGCGAGTACGCCGGCCTCATCACCATCCAGGCCTACCACAAAGCCCGAGGCCACGGCCACCGCAACATCTGCCTCATCCCCACCAGCGCCCACGGCACCAACCCCGCTTCCGCCGTCATCGCCGGCATGGAAGTCATCGCCGTCGCCTGCGACGAACGCGGCAACATCGACATCGAAGACCTCCGCGCCCGCGCCGACGAACACAAAGACAACCTCGCCTGCCTCATGGTCACCTACCCCTCGACCCACGGCGTCTTCGAGGAAGGCATCCGCGAGATCTGCCAGATCATCCACGACCGCGGCGGCCAGGTCTACATGGACGGCGCCAACATGAACGCCCAGGTCGGCCTCACCAGCCCCGGAGCCATCGGCGCCGACGTCTGCCACCTCAACCTCCACAAAACCTTCTGCATCCCCCACGGCGGCGGCGGCCCCGGCATGGGCCCCATCGGCGTCGCCAAGCACCTCGCCCCCTACCTCCCCGGCCACCCCGTGACGAGCCCCTTCGCGGGCCGCGACCAAGGCAACCCGACGACCGCCGGCACCCACGCCATCGGCCCCGTCTCCGCCGCTCCCTTCGGCTCTCCCTCCATCATGCTCATCTCCTGGACCTACATCGCCCTCATGGGCGCCGCAGGTCTCCGCAAAGCCACGCAGGTCGCCATTCTCAACGCCAACTACATGGCCAAACGCCTCGAGCCCCACTACCCCATCCTCTACCGCGGCAAGTCCGGCACCTGCGCCCACGAGTTCATCCTCGACATCCGCCCCTTCGAGAAAGCCACCGGCATCAAGACCGAGGACATCGCCAAACGCCTCATGGACTACGGCTTCCACGCTCCCACCATGTCCTTCCCCGTCCCCGGCACGCTCATGATCGAGCCCACCGAGTCCGAGCCCAAAGCCGAGCTCGACCGCTTCTGCGACGCCATGATCGCCATCCGCAAGGAAATCGCCGCGATCGAAGCCGGCACCATGGACCGCACCGACAACCCCCTCAAGAACGCTCCCCACACCGTCGGCGCCGTCACCGCCACCGAGTGGAAACATTCCTACACCCGCGAAGTCGCCGCTTTCCCCGCCCCCTGGGTCAAAGACTCCAAGTTCTGGCCCTTCGTCGCGAGGATCGACAACGCCTACGGCGACCGCAACCTCGTCTGCTCGTGCGTGCCGATGACGGAGTATTGAGCAACGGTGGCCGATCTTGGCATCGCCTCTTCGAAGGCCCGGTTCTCCGAACCGGGCCTTTTGCATTCCCGCCTCCCCCGCCCCCGGCGGGGGAGGTGCCGAGTCTTCGAGGCGGAGGGGGATTCTTCGCCGTT
>JBIKTT010000082.1:0-7277 GCA_044347925.1 Phycisphaerales bacterium | reverse complement strand
AAGCCGTGAACACCCGGTGAGCCCGGCCCCCGGGGCATAACCTCCGGCTCATGGACAGGATGCTCGATCAACTCGCCGCTTGGAAGCCATTCTCCGCCGTGGTCGTCGGCGACTACATGCTCGACCAGCTGATCTACGGCAACGCCGAACGGCTCGCCGCGGACGCTCCCGTCCCCGTGCTTCACGTCGCCAAGATCGACAACCGACCAGGCGGCGCGGCGAACGTCTGTCTCGACCTCGTCGCTCTCAAGGGCAACGTGGAAGCCGTGGGCGTCACGGGCGCCGACCCCAACGCGCTGCTCCTCCGACAAGCTCTCGAAGATGAACGCGTCGGCTGTGGAGCCCTCCTCGAAGACCGCGCCCGCCCCACCACCGTCAAGCAGAACCTCATCGGCCTCGCCCAAGCTCGCCACCCGCAGAAGATGTTCCGCGTCGACCACGAGTCCAAGGAACCGCTTTCCTTCGACCAGACCCGCCGCGTGCTCGACGCGTTCCAGACCGCGCTGGTCCACTCCGACGTCGTCTGCATCGAGGATTACAACAAGGGCGTCTGCACCGAGATGCTCTGCCAGGGCGTGATCAAGATGGCCCGGGACGCGGGCAAGCCCGTGCTCGTCGACCCCGCCCGCATCGAGGACTACGGGAAGTACCGCGGCGCGACCGTCATCACCCCCAACCGCACCGAAGCCGAGACGGCGACGGGCTTGCGAACCGCCGAGGATTCCTCCAACGCCGACCACAACGCCCAGGTCGCCCACGCCTTGCTTTCCTCGCTTGACCTCGAAGCCGTGGTGCTGACGCTCGACCGTCACGGAGCCCTGCTTCTCGAACGCAACGGGACGCCGGTCGCCGTGCCGACGGTGGCCCGCGAGGTGTACGACGTGACGGGCGCGGGGGACATGTTCCTCGCGGGGCTTGCGGCGGCGCGGGCGAACGCGATGCCGTGGGTGGATGCGGTACGGCTTGCAAACGCGGCGGCGGGGCTTGAGGTCGAGGTTTTCGGTGTGCAGCCGATCCCGTTCGACCGCGTGCACCACTTTCTGCTCGAGAATTCGGGCCGCCTCGCGGGCAAGGTCCGGACGCTGGAGCAACTCAAGCTCGAGATCGACGCCCACCGCGCCCTCGGGCACAAGATCGTCTTTACCAACGGTGTTTTCGACATCCTGCACACGGGCCACGTCGATCTGCTCGAACGTTCGGGCAGGCTCGGCGATTTCCTCGTGGTCGGGATCAATTCCGACGCGTCGGTGCGCCGGCTGGGCAAAGGTCCCGAGCGGCCGATCAACCCGCAAGCCGACCGCGCCCGCGTCATGGCAAGCATCGGCTCCGTCGGCGCGGTCATCATCTTCGACGACGACACCCCCAAAGCTCTCATCGAAGCCATCCGCCCCGACGTCCTCGTCAAGGGCGGCGATTACACGAAAGACCGTGTTGTGGGAGCCGACTTCGTCGAGTCCTACGGCGGCAAAGTCGCCCTCATCGACCTCGTCCCGGGCCGGAGCACGACGGGGACGATCAAGAAGATGAAGGGCTGAACGGCTCGCGGGCCCAAACTTCCTCGTAGTCAGGAGTCGACTGATGGCGATGTTGAAGAGCAGCTACGGAAAGATCGACGTGGAGGAAATCCGGCCCGGAGTCCTCCAAATACGCATTCACGCCGCCTCATACGGGCAAGCCGGCGAGCACTGGAAGGCGGTTCTCGACAAACCCCGTCAAGGAGGTTACGGACGGATCTTTATCCAGAGGTTCGGCGCTGACGTCCGCAGGCGCGACGCTTGCTGGGAGCAGCGTGGGGACTATCGGGGCTGCGCGGGCGCGAACCTCGACGAGTGCCCCGGTGCGATGTTCATCTGGACCGAAGCCAAGAAAGCGGACGTGGAAGCCATCGACGCGATCGACAACCAGACCCTGGGCCGTCACCTCCGGCTCGCGCTCAAACCATTCAGCCAAGCCTCCGCCGCGGACCTCTGGGAGGTGGAGTTCCGCTTCCTCTGAGCTTTCCACCCGCCAACCATGAAGCTTCGCATTCCATCTTGGGCGATTCAGCCGCTGTTGCTCCTGCTGGCGGTCGTGGGCATTGTGCTTCTGGTCGGAGCCGTTCTCATCGGCATCATCCTGGCGATCGTGCTTTTCCCGGTCATCGCGCTGGTCAACCTGATGCGGGGCGGGGTCGGGTACCCGTGGTCGGTCCCCGCCGGAGCCGGCGGCGGGGCTCCTTCGCGGTCATGTCCGACCTGCGGTTATTCGCTCCGCGGCTTGGGGATGCGCGGCGTCTGCCCCGAGTGCAACACAGTTTTCGGGTTCGATGTCGAAGTGCGCCACGAAGTTGTGGAAGCCCCGCAATTACCCCCCGCGGAAAAGCCGCCAATCGACGCTGATCGTCGATAATCGGGGCCATGCTTTCCCGCGAAGCGTTCGTGCGTCTCATCAAGCTCTCGACCACCGCGCCCGCCGACCGCTTGCGTGAGCACGTCGCGATCATCGCGCCCGTCTTCGCGGACAGGATCCTCTCGGGCCGAAAGACCATCGAGTGCAGGCTGACCAAGGTGCGCGGGCCGGCTTTCGAGTGCGTCCACGCGGGCGACAGCGTCCACTTCCGCGAGAAGGGCGGCGGGTTTCGGCTTCAAGCCACCGTCGCGGGGGCGCTGCACATCCGCGGGCTCACCCCGCGCGGGCTGGGCGCCATCCGCGATCTCTTCGGGACGGACATCGCCGCAAGCGAAGCTTTCTGGCGTTCTCGCAGGGGGGCGAGATACGCCTCGCTCATCTGGCTGACGGATGTACGGGCGACTCCCGAAAGCCCGGCCCTTTGGAGGTGGCCGGGCTTTCGGGACCGTTCGGCGTGGGGGTCGCGGGTCGTCATGCCCTCACATTCACCGCTCGGCATCCCGGCGAAGCCGGTCACGTGCTGGAAGCGTGAAGCTTGAGGGTGCCGCTCCCGGCGGCTTGCGTGTACAGATCAATCAGAAGGCGGACCTGCGTCGACGCGAGGTGATGGTCCTGGACGTACTGCTTGGCGGACTGTGCGAGGCTTCGCGAACCGGCGGGGTCATCCATGAGCGAACGGATCGCGGCTTCCCATGCGGCGGGGTTGGGGCCGGCGACAAGCCTTGCGGTGTGGCCGTCACGCAAGCACGAGACGCCGGGGTCCGCGGCGGAAACGACGAGCATCTCGCACGCGAACGCTTCGAGAATCGCCGTCCGGTGCTCACCGCGCGACTCAGGGGAGATCAGAAGGTCGCCGGCCACAAGCAGATCGCGGCGGGCTTCGAGGTTGTCGACGAACGAGACCGCGCCGGCGATGCCAAGCCGGTTGGCTTGCTTCCACAACCGGGCCCGGCGGCCGGCGTCGGCATCGACGAAGACCAGAAGCTCGCGGTCCTTGGGGCAGGCCCGAGCCAGGCCGTCCAGCGCGGCGGTCATGCCCGTCGCGTCATGCCCGGACCCGATGATCATGGCCGAAAGCGTGTGCTCACCGAAGGGCTTGGCCCGCACCCACTCGGGCATATGAACCCCCCAGGGCACGACGCGGACGCGTTCCTGGATCGCGGCCGAACCCGCGGGCCCGGACTTGCCCAGCGCGAGGATCTCACGCTGAATGGCGACGTCCGGAGCCGAGAAATAGACCGTGGGGCCGCCGGTGCGGGCGGTTGCGGCCAGGCGGGCGGCCGAGCCGGTCCGCCAGGCTTCGATCACCACCGGAACGTCCTCCCGCTCGGCCGCGGCGAGGGCCAAGGGGATCGCCCGGCCGCCGAAAGCGTGGACGATGTCAAACGCCGGCTCCTCGTCGTCCAGCCCGAGGCGACTACGAACCGCCGCGACCAGCCGCTGGATCCGCAGGCCCATGGTGAACGGCACCGACGAGTGCACAAACGGGATGATCGTCGAGAAGACGGGGTTGTCGCCGGTGCTCATCACGTGCGACAGCGCATCGGCGGGGATCGCGTGGACGACCGAGATCCCTTCGGACGCCAGACCGATCTCCAGGCGCGAGAACATCTCCCACTCACGGGCGGCAAAGAGCGAGTCTGTGATGATCAGCACGCGCATGGGGATCGACCTCTATCGGCGTCCCGCGTCGGCAAGCATGAGCGGAGCGAGATCCGGCGCGGACGGCGCGGGGTCGTCGGGCTGAGGCCTGATGCAAAGCCAGCTCTCCTCGGCCACGGGGATCAGGGCCGGGTCCGCCTGGTCGCTCGACGCGTTCTCCGCCGGCCACCATGCGGTCCGCTCGCCCAGCGGGGTGTGAACGATGAGTGAAGCTTCGGTCACGACCTCGGCGACGGTCGGAAGGCGCTCGACGCGGCGACCCAGCCGCGGGGCGCAGCCGAGGAGAGCCTGCGTGTACGGGTGCATCGGCGACCGAAGGACCCGGGCGGCGCGTCCGTACTCGACGACGCGGCCGGAATACATGACGCAGACGACATCGGCACGCTGGGCGACGACCCCGAGGTCGTGGGTGATCAGCAGAACGCCGAGCGGGCTGGCGTCGGCGGCGCGGGGGTGCACGCGGGAGGCGATCAGGTCCAGGATCTGGGCTTGCACGGTCGCGTCCAGCGCGGTGGTGGGCTCGTCGGCGATGAGGAAGTCGGGACGGCAGGCGAGAGCCATGGCGATCATGACCCGCTGGCACATCCCGCCGGAGAATTCGTGGGGGTACTGGTCCAGGCGTCGCTTGGCGTCGGTAATGCCGACATCGGCGAGAGCGGCTTCGCACGCTTGCCGGAGTTGGGGCCCGCGGAGGCCCTGGTGGATGGTGACGGCTTCGGCGATCTGGTCGCCGATGGTCATCGAGGGGTTGAGGCTCGACATCGGCTCCTGGAAGATCATGGCAAGCCGCGGGCCTGCGGCGGCGCGGGTGGGCGGCGCGTTCTGGACCCGGGCCGAGGGCGGGAGCAGGCCCATGAGCGCGAGAGCGGTGACGCTTTTGCCCGATCCGGACTCCCCCACCACCGCGACGATCTGGCCGGGGTGAACCGTGAGGGAAGCGGATCGGACGGCGTCACGCGTCGTGCCCTGGGCATCGACGAAACCGACCCGAAGATCACGCGCCGCGAGCATTTCCGATGGTAGGTGAACCGGCGCGGCTCGCCGGGAGGGACCGGAGGCAACCGGAGGGCCGGGAACAAAGGTCCGGACCCGGCGGGCCGATATCATCCGTCATGAACGTCTTGGTCACCGGCGGCGCCGGCTACATCGGGTCTCACGCCTGTCTCAAACTGCTCACCGAGGGGCACACCGTCGTTGCGGTCGACAACCTGCACCGCGGCAACCAAGCCGCCGTGCACATCCTCAAGCACTCGCCCAGCGGCAAGAACTTCTCGTTCCTCGCGGGCGACATCGCCGACCGCGGGCTGGTCGAGGACGCCCTTCGCAAGCACAAGATCGACGCGGTCATGCACTTTGCGGCCCTCGCGTACGTCGGTGAGAGCGTCGACCACCCGCTCTGGTATTACCGGAACAACATCGTCGGCATGATCTCGCTGCTGGACGCGGTGGTCGCGGCGGGCGTGCCGCGGTTCGTGTTCAGCAGTTCCTGCGCGACCTACGGCATGCCTCCCGAGAACCAGATCCCCGTCCGCGAGGACTGCCCCCAGAACCCCATGAGCCCGTACGGCTGGACCAAGCTTCACGGCGAGCACATTCTGCGCGACGTCGCCGAGGGGTGCCGGCGCAAGAAGCAGCCCTTCTCCTACGCCGCGCTCCGGTACTTCAACGTCGCCGGTGCGCACCGGGGCGGCGTCCTGGGCGAGGACCATGACCCGGAAAGTCACATCATCCCGGTCATCCTGCAGGCGGCCCTGGGCGTGCGGCCGCACGTCTCGCTTTTCGGGACTGATTATCCGACCCCGGATGGGACGTGCGTGCGCGACTATGTGCACGTGGAAGACCTCGCCGATGCGCACGAGGCGGTGATGCGGGCCCTCAAGCCCGAAGCGTGGGAGGAACGCCACTACAACCTGGGTATCGGCAAGGGGTATTCGGTCCGCGAGATCATCGAGATGGTGCGGAGCGTGACCGGGCGGGACTTCAAGGTGGTTGAACAGCCGCGGCGGGCGGGTGACCCGGCCCGGCTTTACGCCGACACGTCGAAGATCCAGCGGGAACTTGGCTGGAAAGCACAGGTCGCCGACCTGAGGACGATCGTGCAGTCGGCCTGGTCGTGGTTTGAGAAGCACCCGCGCGGGTACAAGGGATGAGCATGGCGACGGGCGGTGACATCGTCGGCACGCGGCTCGCAAGGGCGTGGATCGCTCGCGCCGCGGTGGCGGTGCTCGCGATTTTCGTCACGTCCGCGGTCGGACAGACTTCGGCTCCGCCGGAGGCCAAGCCCGAGACCAGGCCTGAACCCAAGCCCGTGCTCCCGCCGCTGCCCAAGTGGACCGCGGATCCGGAGGGGGAGTTCCTCGACTACTCGAAAGCGTGGCCGGAGCGGGTTCGTGTCGGCGAGGGACCGAACTCCAAACTTGGCGTCATTCGTGACATGCCCGGTGAGGTGCTCGGCTGGTACCAGCGGTACGGGCTGGGCGGGCCCGTGCAGCCCAACGCCGAAGATCTTCGGGACATGGCGACATGGCGGGAAGCGGCGCAGGAAGCCAGCCCGCGTGAGATCGCCTTTGAGGGGCGCGGGGCGTTCCTCGTGTCGTTCGAGCCCGTCGAGGGGCTTCACTTCAATCAGAAAGCCAAGCCCGCCGATCGGCCGGTGCTCCGGTTCAAGTACATCTCCGTGGAAAGCGAGCAAGACCCCGCGGGGCCGCCCGGTTCGCTCCGGCATGTGCTTCAGCGGACCAACTTTGTGCTTTACGAGCCGTACGCGACGGGCGACGCGATGTCGGGGATTCTTCCGGCGGCGGGCTCGCGCGGGATTGCGCTGGTGATGCCGGGCCTGTTCGGCACTCCGGACACGGTGATTGACGTCATGGTCCGGCGGCTGCGTCAGGACGGGTGGTTCGTGCTTCGCCTCTTGGCGGCGTCGTCGCGGTTCACGGAGACGGTGACGTTCGAGTTTGACACGCGGAAGGACCTGAGCGTGCCCGCCAATCAGCTGGCGAAGGTGCTTCAGTCGCGAGCGGCCGAGATCGCGTACGCGGTGCAAGCGGCTTTTCAGCATGTCTCGTCGGTACGGCCTGATCTGGCGAACCTGCCGCGGGTGGTCGTGGGGTCGAGCGCCGGAGCGATCACGCTGCCGACGGTTGTC
Source organism: Phycisphaerales bacterium (assembly GCA_044347925.1). Classification (GTDB taxonomy): domain Bacteria; phylum Planctomycetota; class Phycisphaerae; order Phycisphaerales; family UBA1924; genus UBA2396. Next base: position 79 of record JBIKTT010000082.1, on the reverse strand, counting down.
GCCCGTGAGCCTGATCGCTACCTCGCGGCGGTGCTGATCGGCGGCGGCGTGGACTACTGGCTGATCAATTCGCGGAGCA
>JBIKTT010000081.1:0-7301 GCA_044347925.1 Phycisphaerales bacterium | reverse complement strand
TCGTCGGTGGTGTCGCAGATCGTCTCCGGCCAACCGCCGGGATTCCCGTTCACCCACTCGCCGAACGTCGCGCCCGAGGTGTTCACAAACACGCCGCGATCCGTCGGGTCCACCCAAAGCTCAATGTGGACGATCCCGCTGTTGAAGTAGGCCGAGTGCCCGCTCCACTCTCGCAGCATCCGCGCGTCGAACCGCTGCACCTGCAGGTCGCGGTCGGAAATCAGGAGCACATAGCTCCGGCTTCCCAGGTTCCAATCCGCGAAGTGGATCCGCGAGAACGGCGCCACCGGGTCGAGGATGCAGCTCGTGGACCACATCATCACCGGCTCCGGACGCGTGTCGGTCTCCGGGTCAATTTCCACGCCCGTCCCGTCGTAGATCCCCGACTCCTCGACAAAGTCGATGAAGTACATCGGGGGCACCACCGGGCTCTGTGCCTGCGCGAGCCCGGCGCCACAGGCGGCCGCGAGCATCGCGATCATCAAATTCTGGTTCATGAGAACTGCTCCTTTCGTGCGGTTCTTGAAGACAATCCGCTCGCCCGCAGCATCACTGCAGGTTCACGAGGACCAGCACCAGGCCCTTCTCACCCTTGGCCATCGCCGTCATGGACTTGCCGATCACCGCGCCGTGGGAACGGGCCGCGTCGGTGGCTTTCATCGCGTAACCGGCCTTGTCCGAAGACGTCAGCAGATCGCCGGGCTCGATCGCCTGCTCGGTGGCGTCCACGTAGCAGTAGACGCGGCCCGTCAGCGCCACGGCGTGCTTGCCGTCGGCTTTCGTGCCCTTCTGACCCATCATCAGACCGGTCTTGACGCCGCCCGCGCCCGAGATGATGCCGGCGACGGTCTTGTCGTACGCGCCGGTCGAAAGCACCAGGGCGCCGGGGTTCTTGGGATCGATCGAGACGAGCATGCCCGGCTCGACGTTCGCCCCCGCCGCCGCCGAGATGTCAAACTGCTCCGAAAGGTCCGACCCGCCGGTGATCGAAAGCTCCTGCGTCGTGATCCGACCGTCGCCGTTGAAATCGGCATCGATCGAGATCGTGGCCGTGCCGTCCGCGCGGTAGAGGTTGATCTGCCCGCCCTGACCCGCCGCTTCGGAACCTTCAATCAGCACGCCCGCCGTGCCGTTGTCCTGCGCGAACAAAGCGCCGCCGCCGTTGCTCGCCCCGTAGTTGCCGTAGATCGTGGCTCGGGTCAGACCCGAAGCGTTGAACGCCCGAAGAATGCCGCCGCTGGGGTCGGTCGCCATCTGCGTCGAAGCGAGCCCGCCGCGCCGGATGAGGATTCCTGCCGACGGAACCGTCGCTGTCCCGCCATACCCGCCGCCGTCGGACAGAATCTGGATCGACTCCTCGCCCAAGCGATTGAACAGATTCAGCACGCCCCCGGGGAACGATGCACTCTCCGAGCCGTCCAGCCGCACCGTCCGCAGGCCCGCCGCGTTGTAGAGGTCAAACAGCCCGCCGTCGCTGCTGGTGTTGATAATCACGCGGTTGGCCGTCGTGCTCCCCGTGCCGTCGTAGAAGTTCATCGTGCCCGTCGAGAGCGCGATCGCGATCCGCGGCTTGGTCTGGTCCCCCGCGACGAACTCGACGGCGTCGCCGCCGAACCCGTCCGAGCTGATGTCGCGGTACTGAATGCCCCAGTCCGGGAACGAGGTCGAGTGCGCCATCCACATCCGCTTGTCCACGATGTTGTTCATGCCGGTCGTGATGACCGGGGTCGTGCCCGACGCGAAGAGGGCGCGGTTGCGGAACGTCGCGTCGCCGAAGACGTCAAGCTTGGTCGACGGCGTGCCGCCCACGCCCACGTTCAGCGCCGTGTCCGTGAACAGGCCCCGCGTCTGCAGCGCGTACGGCGTCGCGGACAAAAGCTGCCGCTGCGCGATCGTCACGAACGCACCGCCGCCGGCCGGGGAGCGAACCTCGATCCGCAGGAACCGGTTCTCGCCGTTGAAGGGCGTCACGCCGAAGTCGATCGCCGTCGTGAACAGCCCGTCCGCCACGTTCACGTTGCTCACCGTCACCGGGCCCGCCACCTGCACGCCACCCACCGCGGAATCCCAAAGGGTAAAGCGGAAGTCGGCCAGACCACTCACCGCCGCACCGGCATTCTTGAGCTGTCCCTGGTACGTAAAGCCTGTGCTCAGCGGAGCCTCCGGCTGCGCCATCGCCGATCCCGCCATCATCCCAAGAACGGCCACCATCGAAGCCACGCGACGAGTCTTCATACCAACCTCCTTCATGGGATGCGACAGCCCGCACCGACGAACGCCGGGGGAACCACGTCCCGAACCAGTTGACACCCTCGAACCGGAACCCTTACACAAAGCCCGGTCTACAGGAGAGAGCGTACCAGACCCGATATGCGTCCGAAAATGGAAAATTGACCGAACCGGCCCGTTCGCCGCACCGGCCCCAACCCAAACCCCCGGCCCTACAGTCGGCCGTGTGCCCGTAGCTCAGTTGGATAGAGCGGCGGTTTCCTAAACCGCAGGTCGGCAGTTCGAACCTGCCCGGGCACGTTCAGAACCGGCCCAGACGGCCGAGAATCCCCCATCTCGTGCGCCCCAAGCGTGGAAACGTGCCCCCCGGGGTCTCCTTGGGTGGCAATCCGCGATTCCTGTGGCAGACTTCGCTTGTGGACTCCCACATCGCCAGACCGGTCGTCCTGCTCGGGCTCCTCGCCCTCGCCGGGTGCGCTACGCCCGACTCCCCGCAAGCCTGGCACCAGCCCCGTTTCGCTCCTCAGGATCAGAGCGACGCGGAATCTCGGCTGGTGATCGCGGGCGACCTCGTCGCGGCCGACCGGGCTCTTGGCTCAGGGTCTGAGGCGTATCGCCGGGATGGAATGCTCAGCGTCGGCATGCTCGACGGAAACCTCGCCGTGCCGCTTTATGTCGGTGAGCGCGCGCCCAGCCTGGACGACGCCCGATACCTGTACCTTCGCTCGGACCACAGCCGCGTGCTCTACTTCAGCGACGGGTACGGCCGGCGGCCCTGGCACTGGTACCGCCGTTAGGCCCTCAAAAAAACGCGAGGGCCCGCCGTCAAAGGCGGGCCCGCACGTTCAGCACACGGGATCGACCGGTGGAGGTGGCACCGGCATCGGCTCGTCGATCAGGAGCCGGCCGGAGGTGGTCCGTCAGTCGTGCAGGTTGCTCGTGGTCGGGGCGGAGACCGACCGCAGCTCAAGCGTGCACTCAAACCGGAAGTTGGACTGCGTCGTGCGTCGCTCGGCGTGGAAGATGTCCAGGCGGTAGGTGCGCCCGTCGACCAGCCAGTTCAGCCGGTCAAGATCCACGAACTGCTCCTTGCGGGAGTGCAAACCGCCCAGGTCGATCGCCAGGCGACCGCCGATGAACACCCACACATCGTCGTCGCCCGTGAACTTGAAGACCTGGCCGTTGCCCCGCTTGTACACGAACTCCGTGTTGATCTCCGTGGTGAAGTGGAAGTTGCGACCGGTGTTCGAGTAGTTGCCGTAGAGCTCCCCGTTGATCGGGAAGAACCCGCCGCGGCCCGAGTACGGCGCATCCGTCGCGGAATCGAACACGTACCGGTTCGTGTTCGCGACGCGGTTCAGCGTCAGCGGCACGCCTTTCGACACGTTCACGCCCGGAACATCGCGGTACCACTGCGAGAACCGCTCGGCGCTCGTCAAGCCGTTACCCGTGCCGCCCGCCGCGAGGCGACCCAAGACGTCGCCGCGCGAAGCGTCGAAGAGCGCCGGCATGATGAACCGGCCCGCCGAGTCGCGGAACTCGGTGGAGATCGTCTGGCCGCGCAGGCTCGCGACCGTCGGCTTGCCCGAGTTGTCGAGCGTCGAAGCGACCAAGCCGACCGTCGTGGACCCTGAGAAGAACTGGAAGTCAGGGTGGCCGCCGGCTTCGCCGTTGGCTTTGAAGTCGCGGATCGTCGCGTCGATCTGGATCGACGAGGGAAGCGCGGCATACTGGTCGGCCGAGTTGTTGCCGATGGCGCTGCCGCCGCCGACCACCAGCGAGCCGACGCCCGCGAGAGCGCAGAGACCGGCGATGGCCGCGACCGCTCTGCCCGAGGACTTGTGAGTGAAACTGAGCATGGTTCAAACCTCCGTGAGCGTCGTGTGCGATTGCTGACTTGCTGACGCCGACCAGACTGTGCGATTCGCGGGAGACCGATGCAACCGGAACACAAAGATCTTCTTCCGGTGAGTTCCGTCTGTGCGGGGGGGCCCGCCAAAGAAAAGGGCGGCCCCGCTCGGGGCCGCCCAGGAAGAGGATGCAGGAAGAAGAGGCTCTCGGACCAGGCCGATCAGTCGTGCAGCGCCGAGGTCGTCGGCGGCTGGACCGACCGCAGGCGGATGCTGGTGGAGATCTGGAAGTTCGACTGCGTACGGTGACGCTCCGCGAAGAAGAACTTCAGCTTGTACACCCGACCGTTCTGGAGCCAGTTCAGCCGGTCCAGCGAGATCGACTGGGAGACCGCGCCGTGCACGCCGCCCACGTCCACCACCAGCTTCCCGTCGATGAACACCCAGACGTCGTCGTCACCCGTGAAGGTGAAGACCTGGTCACGTCCCTGTTCATACTCGAACTCCGTCTCGAGCTCGAACGTGAAGTGGTAGTTCGTGTTCGCCACGCCGCCGCCGCCGCTGTTACCGAAAAGCTCGCCGTTGACCGGGAAGAACCCCGAGCGGCTCTGGTACAGCGGGTCCGTCCGGTCGTTGAACGTGTAGACGTTCGTGCCGGACTGCCGGCGGAGCGTCAGCGGAATCTGCTTGGAGACGTTCATGCCCGGTGAGTCCCGGAACCACTGCCGGAACGACGCTTCCGTCGTGAGGGCCCCGGTCTTCCTCAGGTCAAAGGCGCCCGCGACGTCACCCTGGCGGGCGTTGATGTACGACCGGGGACCAAGGATGTTCCGGCTCTGGGCGTCCCGGAACTGCGACGTAAGCCTCACTCCCTGGGAGCGGAACGCCGGCTTGCCGTCCGCGTCGAGTTCGTCCTGCACCATCCGCATGTACTGCCCGAAGCCGCCCGAGGGGCTTCGCTCAAAGTCCGGGTGCCCGCCCGAGACCCCGCGTTCGCGGAAGTCCCGCACGACGCCCGTCAGCTCGATGCTCGACGGAAGCGCGGCAAACTCGTCCGAAGAGGCCGTCAGCCCCAACGGCATGGTACCGATGGCGACCACCGCCGCCGCAAGCCCAACCGTCCCGATCAATCCGCGTGCTGTCCTGGTCATTGGTGAACCTCCTCCCACCACGGACTACGCGCGGCGGTCACCCCGACTCTGCGATTCAGCCACGGAGAAAGCGACCCAGCACCCCGGTTTCCGTACCTCATCCTTCCGGCTGTAGCGATCGTGACGATCGCGCCCGACGCTCCCCTTGCCCAGCCGCCCACGACCGCCCGGCCCGAACCCGCGACCCGCGAAAATCCATCCAAAAACCCGCGTGTGCAGTTCTATCCGCCGAGTGGACGATGTATGATCGGACCTCGGGGTTCGGAGAGCCCCGATCAGCCATCAAGGCATGCACCCAGGAAGGGAATCTCAATGGATACTTTCGTCATCGAAGGCGGCCGCAGACTTTCAGGCCGCGTCCGCGTTTATGGGTCCAAGAACGCCGCCCTCCCGCTCACCGCGGCCGCCCTCTTGACCGACCAGCCCGTCACCCTTCGAGACGTCCCCGACCTCGCCGACCTGCGGAACATGTACCGCCTCCTCGCCGAGCTCGGCTGCGTCCGCACCTCCGAGCCGCCCGCCGAACAGCCCGGCGTCCTCCGCCTCCACACCCAGTCCACCAGCAACTCCCACGCCCGCTACGACCTGGTCAAGACCATGCGGGCTTCGATCTGCACCCTGGGCCCCATGCTCGCCAAACGCGGGTTCGCCCGAGTCTCCATGCCCGGCGGCTGCTCGATCGGCGACCGCCCGGTCGACCTCCACCTCCGCGGCCTGGCCGCTCTCGGTGCCGAGATCACCCTGACCGCCGGCGACATCACCGCCAAAGCCCCCCAGGGCGGCCTCCGCGGCGCGACCATCTTCCTCGGCGGCGCGTCGGGCTCCACCGTCCTCGGCACCGCCAACGTCATGTCCGCCGCCACCCTCGCCCGCGGCGTCACCATCATCGAGTCCGCCGCCTGCGAGCCCGAGATCGTGGACCTCGCCAACATGCTCAACGCCATGGGCGCCCGCATCCGCGGCCAGGGCTCCCCCCGCCTCATCATCGAGGGCGTCAAGGAGCTCCACGGCGTCGAGCACACCGTCATCCCCGACCGCATCGAAGCCGGCACCTTCATCCTCGCCGCCGCCATCACCAACGGCGACCTCATCCTCGACAACTGCCCGATGGACGCTCTCCTCGCGGTTGTCGACAAGCTCGCCGCCATGGGCGTCCGCATCGCCACCGTCCCCAGCGCCCCGGGCGTCCCCCCCGCCATCGACCCCATGCGGGCTTCCGTCCGAGTCACCTGCGACCGCGTGCTCAAGCCCGTCGAGGTCACCACCCAGCCGCACCCGGGCTTCCCCACCGACATCCAAGCCCAGCTCATGGCGACGCTCACGCTCGCCGACGGCAACTCCGTCATCACCGAGCGCATCTTCCCCGAACGCTTCCTCCACGTCGCCGAGCTCTCCCGCATGGGAGCCAAGATCTACCGCCAGGGCCCCACCGTCATCATCTCCGGCGTCAAGCGGCTCATCGGCGCCCCGGTCATGGCCTCCGACCTCCGCGCGTCCGCGTGCCTCGTCCTCGCGGGCATGGCCGCCGAGGGCACGACGGTCATCCACCGCGTCTACCACCTCGACCGCGGATACGAACGCATGGAAGACCGCCTCAACTCCGTCGGAGCGGTCATCAAGCGAGTCGATGACAAGGACCTGCCGCCCGACTCCCGTATCGCCGAAGGCTAAAGCCGCTTTCCCATCTTGACATGGGGCGGTCGCACCCCGCCGTTGGCAACCGTCTGTAACAATGCTTCACGGCATGGTTTCGTCTGCTATCTCGCGATTTTCGCTGTAATTTCGTTACACCAAACGAATCGGGTAGCGATAGACGCAATCTCGGGTAGAGTGATTGAATACCGCGCTTTCGGGCTTGGTTTCGTCCGTAGTGAGCGGTTTCAAAGGAGTCTGTCCCATGTCTTTCAAAGCACTCATTCCCGCCCTCGCTGTTCTCGCCACCGCCGGTTCTTCCGTCGCCGGCACCAACTTCCTCAACAACGCCAGCTTCGAGAATCCCCTCGGCTTTGACTTCTCCAACCCCTCCAACTGGAACGGCTTCTTCGGCGGTCCCGCCGGCACGTTCCTCCAG
>JBIKTT010000080.1:0-7374 GCA_044347925.1 Phycisphaerales bacterium | reverse complement strand
TGTACTCCTCCAAGTACGAGAAGTACAAGGTCGAAACGGTCGTCGAGAACTCCAAGGACTCGAAGGTGAAGCTCCGCACACCGTGGTCGTGCGCGTTCATCACCGGGCCCCTCGAGGGCATGCTCGTGACCAACCGGAGCGGCGAAGTTCTGCTTTTCCGCGAGGGTAAGCTGATCAACATCGACGGCGTGCCCGAGTCCGTCGAAGCCGGCCAGGGCGGCATGATGGACGTCGAGACGCACCCGGACTTCGCCAAGAACGGCTGGATCTACCTCGCCTACGCCGACCCCAGCCCCACGCAGCGCAACCGCAACATGACCCGCGTTGTCCGCGGCAAGCTCAAAGCCGAGGGTGACAAGGTCGTCTGGACCGATCAGCAGGACATCTTCCAGGCCAAGCCCGAGCACTACGTCGGTTCGGGCCTGCACTTTGGTGTCAAGATCGCGTTTGACCCCAAGGATTCGAGCATCCTGTACTTCGGCATCGGCGAGCGCGGCAACGGCCAGCTTGCGCAGGACCTCAAGCGTCCCAACGGCAAGATTTTCCGCGTCAAGGACGACGGCACGATCCCCGCGGACAACCCCTTCGTGAATGAGAAGGACGCGTACCCGGCTATCTGGTCGTACGGGCACCGCAACCCGCAGGGCTTGCACTTTGACGCGGCGGGCAACCTCTGGGACACCGAGCACGGCCCGCGCGGCGGCGATGAGCTCAACCTGATCCAGAAGGGCGGCAACTACGGCTGGCCGATCGTGACCTTTGGCATCAACTACCAGGACACGCCCCTGCGGACGCCGTGGGTGGACGTGCCCGAGTCGCGGAGCGAGGGTCAGTCCTTGCCGGCGAACATCATCATGCCGACGTACCGCTGGCTGCCGTCGATCGCGGCGTGCGGCCTGGGGCTTTCGAACGGCAGCGCGTTCCCCAAGTGGAAGGGCGACCTCTTCGCGGGCGGCTTGGCCGGCGCGAACGTCGACCGCGTGCGGGTGAAGGTCGAGGGCGGCAAGGGCGTCTTCGTCGAGCGCGAGGAGATCATCCACGGGATGGGCCGCGTCCGCGACGTGACCGAAGGCCCGAACGGCGACCTCTACGTCGTGCTCAACGAGCCGGACCGCGTACTCAAGATCACGCCGGCGAAGTAAGCCAACCGACGAGAACAACGAGAAAGCCCGGGCCGAAGGCGGCCCGGGCTTTTGGCTAGCGATCAGAGGGCGTCGGTGATTACTCCTCGACCTTGTGGGGCTTGGCGACCACCGGCATGCGCTGGAGGACCTTGTCGATCAGGCCGTACTCGAGCATCTCGCCGTCGTCGAGCCACTTGTTGCGGTCGCAGTCGCGGGCGATCTGGTCCGTCGACTTGCCGGTGGCTTCGGCGTAGATGCGGTAGAGGCGTTCGCGGAGGCGGAGCATCTCGCGGGCTTCGATCTCAAGGTCGGTCGCCTGGCCTTCCATGACGCCCGAGAGGAGCGGCTGGTGCATGAGGTTGCGAGCGTTGGGGAGAGCGTACCGCTTGCCCTTGGCGCCGCAGGTGGCGATGAGCGAGCCCATGCTGGCGGCTTGCCCGATGATGTAGGTGGAGACGTCGCAGTCGATGAAGTTCATCGTGTCGATGATGCCCATCCCGGCTGTGACGCTTCCGCCGGGGGAGTTGATATAGAGGTGAATGTCGTTCTTGGAGTCCTCGTTGGCGAGGAAGAGGAGCTGCGCGATGACGACGCTCGCGACCTCATCGCCGATGGGGGCGCCGAGGAAGATGATGCGGTCTTTGAGAAGGCGGGAGTAGATGTCGTAGGCGCGTTCGCCCTTGGCGCCCTTCTCGATGACGATCGGAACCAGATATCCAGACATGGGGAACCTCGTGGGTGTTGTTCGTGGGGGAAAGAAAGGACGCGGGACCGGTCAGACGGGGATCAGCGGACGCCGGCGAGCACGCCGGAGGATTCAAGCGGCGGCTCCTTCAGAACCTCGTCGGCGAGGCCGTAAGCCACCGCTTCCTCGGCGGTGAAGTACCGGTCGCGTTCGCTGTCGCGTTTGATGACCTCCGCGTCCTTGCCGGTGTGGCGGGAGAGGATGCGGTTGAGCTCGGCTTTGGTCTTGATGATCTGCTCGGCCTGGATGCGGATGTCCTCGGCCTGGCCGCCGACGCCGCCGTAGGGCTGGTGGATCATGACCTTGGCGTGCGGCAGGATGTATCGCTTGCCCTTGGTGCCGGCGGCGAGGAGGACTGACCCCCCCGAATAGGCACGCCCCATGCAGTAGGTGGCGACGGGGCTGGTGATGAACCGCATGGTGTCGTAGATGGCGAGGGTGTCGTCGACGGCCCCGCCGGGGGAGTTGATGTAGAAGTTGATCTCCTGGCCTCGCTTCTGGTTCTCGAGGTAGAGCATCTGCATCATGACGCGGGCGGCGGAGGCCTGGTTGATCTCACCGATCATGAAGATGACCCGGTTCTCGAGCAAAAGCTCATCGATGGTCATCTCACGGGTGCGCTGATAGGAAACGGCTGCTGCGGGCATGGGTGGTCCCTTCCTCTTCGCTTGGCGGTTCGGGTTCCGATCGGATCGGTTTCCGGACCCTGTGTGCGGTACATCCAACGTTACGGAAGACCGACGGTCTTGGATCGGACCGCCGGACCTCCCGCATGAAGAAACGGGGGAGGCAAGCGGGATGCCAAACGCGAACGTCGGCGGCGGGGCGTCAGGGGCATGATCGGTCCGGGGCGGTCTGCCGAGATGGCATGCGCGGATCGGAGCCTGCCGCCGGGCGGGGTTCCGATGCGGTGAATGCCTCATTGTGGCGCAAAGGGGGGAAACCGTCAGACCGTGAGCGGCTCGGAAACGCACTAAGGGTGCGGGGAGGGGGGGAACTCGCTATTCTTCCAACCGCTCTTCACCGAACCCGAACCGGGCGACCTTGTCCGGCGACCATCTGGACACCTCCGTGCCGACTGCCGTCATCAGTGACATTCACGCCAACGTTTCCGCTTTGCGGGCGGTGCTCGCGGACATTTCCGCTCGCAAGATCGACCGGATCATCTGCCTGGGTGACACGGTCGGGTATGGGCCGGATCCGCTTGAGTGCGTCGATCTGGTCCGCGAGAAGTGTGCTTGGGCCCTGATGGGGAACCACGACTTCGCGGTGCTTTACGAGCCGACGAACTTCAACCAGGGTGCCGAGACGGCGGCGTACTGGACGCGGGAGCAGTTTGACAAGGAGCCGGACGAGAAGAGCCGGGCCGAGCGGTACGACTTCCTCGGCAAGCTTCGCGTCCGGGTCGTCGACCAGCCGCCGGACCTCTCGTTCCCGATTCTGGCCGTGCACGGGTCCCCCCGCCGGCCGATCAACGAGTACATCTTCCCGGACGACCCGCAGAACTCGCCCGACAAGATGGAGTCGATCTTCGACCGCGTGACGCGGGTCTGCTTGGTCGGCCACACGCACGTGCCGGGCGTCTTTACGAACGAGCCGGACTTCTACCCGCCCGATGAGCTTGGCTCGGACCGGTGCTATCGCTGGCGCGAGGGCGAGAAAGCCGTGATCAACGTCGGGTCGGTCGGGCAGCCGCGCGACCACGACCCCCGGGCGAGCTACCTGATCCTGCACCCGGACCGGGCGGAATTCGCTCGCGTGGCGTACGACATCGACGCGACGGCGAACAAGATGCGGGGGATTCCGCAGCTTCCGGGTTGGCTGATTGATCGGCTTTACGACGGGCGCTGAGCATTCGTCAGGGCGTGAGCCAACGTTCGTCTCGCGGCGACCTGAAAACCTCCGGATCGATGTCAACGTCCACCTCCGGGGTGTACGTAGTCAGTGTGTCGGTGGAGAAGGGGACCGGCTTGGGTCGGAACTCGATCGAACCCAGGTTCAATCGAGCGGCCTCCTCGGGATACTGCTCGGCGTAAGCGCGAAGAGCTTCCTTGGATTCGCGGTGCATTTGATCCTGGGCTTGCACCGTGAAGTCGCGGGCCTCTCGGATTCCGCGGATCAGCATGGTGCGCCGGTCAACGTAGACGTTCGTTTCTCCCGCTTTCGTCGTACCGCGGATCAAGAGACAGGAAGTTCCGAGCAAGTCACTTTCGGTCGCTACGGCGTTCTTGAGTGAACCGAGGAATGCGGGTCCGATCTCTTTCGGGATCAGCAGGCTCGGCACCGTATGGGCTGATCCGGCCGAAACCCCGGTTGCTCCGGCCAATGCAAGTCGAAGCGAACGCTCCTCCCGATCTTCGCCGATGCTCCAGTGCGTTCCACACACGCCATCGAGCCGCCACACGACAAACCGGGAGGCGAAGTTCTCGCTTGCGCCCACGCGTGCTCGAAATTCAAATCTGAAGCGGTCTGGACGAACGAAATGCGTGGCGAACGGCTTTCGTTCCGTCCGCTCCGGGATGCGTTCGGAGACCATTTTGGTCACAACCTGCCCCTGATCGCGATACGACGAGCAGTTCGCGTAGAGCTCGCACATCTGACGGAGGAGCACGGCTGCGTCAGGATCCGATGCCATGCCTAGAGATACGGGCGGGGGATCGCACCGGTTGCGGGAAGCATTGCTCGACTAGGGAATCAAGAGCTTGACCACCACCACATACGCGTTGGTAAACGGTTCATCGCGGAAGAACGTCGGGAACGCGCCGGGGCTTCCGATGAAGGGGCGGAGGGTCCAGCCCATCTGGATGCCGACGAATGCGTAGAGGACTGTCCAGAGCGTGCTCAGGCGCTTGTGGAGCGGGTTTCTCGCGATGAGTGGGGCGTAAGCCCGTTTCATGATCGCTTGGGCGACGAGCGCGGCAAAGGTGAAGGTCAAGATGTTCCAGAGGAGGGCGCCGCGGTAGGAGACGCCGCTTGCGTAGACGAAGAGCGTGATCGGCGCGAGGCTTGTGAGGGTGCACGCCATCGCGGCTTGCCCGCGCAGGATCGCGCCCAGCACCTCGGGCCAGTCTTCGCGCAAGCGGAGCACGGTGCAGATCACGAAGAACCCCGGCAGGGTGATCGCGGCGGTCGCCAGCAGCAGAAGGGGCACTTTGAGGCCGGTGTAGAGGACGCCGAGAAGCCGCTCGGGCGCGTCGAGAGCGAACGCCCCCACCGCCGCGCCGGCGAACGCGCCCGCCGCGAGCACCACGGCAAGCAGGAGGCGTGGCGTGGCGGAAAGCCGAGGCTCCGCGATGCGGATCAGCGCGTCATCGATCAGAAGAGTCGCTCGAAGCATTGGAGGATGCTCTCAAAGACGTTGCTGGCGCGGGGGCGGAAGAACGTGAAGTCGCTCCCCGGAGCCCCGATGAAAGGACGCAGGATCCAAGCCATTTGCAAGCCGACGCCGGCGTAGATGATGACCCAAGCCGAGAAAATCAGGTCGGCGAGCGAGCTTCGAATCGGCTCGCTTTGCTGGAAGGGAAACTCGGGATGAAGCGTGGGATCAGACGGTGGTTCGAACCGGGGCAACGGGGGAAGCTGCGTCCCGGGGCCCGCGACGGCTCGTAGCGCGCGGAGCAGGAACGCAGCTCCCACGACACCCGCGATGCCGAGCAGCATGACGTTGAGGAGCACGATGAACGGATAGCTTGTGGTGCTCAGGGTGAAGAATCCGAGGATCGGACCAAGCGACGCCCCGACGGTGAGGCTGACCGCGATGGCGCCGACGAGCAGCCGGAACGTGGATGCGAAGCCAAGCTTGAACCCGCCGAGCGCGGCGAAGACGTAAAGCGATGGGAACGTGACGAGAAGCGTGAGCAGGAACAGCATCGGCAGCTTGACCGTGCAGGCGAGCAGATGTTTGAAACCGCCGGAGGAAAGCGACCCGAGGGCGTACATGCCGACGAAGACGCCGTGGATGCCTCCGAGAATGATGGCGGCGGGCAGAAACCAGCGGACCGGGAGTTTCTCGCGCGAGTCGTCGATGATGGTGAGGGCGTCGGCGGCGTCGGCATCGGCGGGCGGCGGGGCGGGCGTGCGGGCGCCGCGGAGCAGTTCATCGAGGGCTTTGAGGGGCGCGAGTGACATCATGCCGCGGATCTCCGGGGTTGGCTTGGGGGCGGTTGAGGCGAATTGGGCAGGGGCCCGTGCTCGGGCTTGAGGGCGTACGGGGGTACGCGGGACGGGGTTCGCGAGCGGCGAGGGCGAGCGAGCGATTCGCATGAATCCGCGTGATTCGCGGGCCGCGGCGGGACGCGACCGGGACGCCCGTGCTCACTCGGACCTACTCTCCCGTCCAATGGCAGAGACTCCGAACAAAGCCCTTCGCTGGGGCGTCATTCTGATCGCGGCAGTCCTTGCGGCGGGCGTTTTCACCGCTGTGCTCCGCAATACGGGACGTCAGAATTCCGCGATTCTGGACGCGAAGAGCAATCCAACGCAGGCCGCGAACGGCGGCACGCCGTCGGTGGAAGCGCAGGATCCCAAAGCTCAGTCCGCGACGACCCCGGCGGGTGCGACGCCTGCACCTTCGACCCCAAACACTTCGACGCCGGCACCCTCGACGCCCGCTTCGAATCCGCAAGCGAACCCCGCGGTGCCTGGGGCTCAGGCGCCGGCGCTGAAGCTGGCAGCGCGAGCGGACGCGGCCGGAGCGGCGGACCCCGCGGCTTTGGGAGGCCTTGATCCCGCGGGCGGAGATCTGGTGAAGCTTGAGTTCTCGCTCCACGGCGCGGGGATCAAGTCCGCGACGCTTGCACGGTATTTCACGGAGATCGATCAGAAGACCAACGTCGAGGTTCAGCGCGAGCAGCAGATGCTGAGCGGGCGGAATCTGACGCCGATGGCGCTGCTTGGCGTTCAGATCAACGGGGCCTACGTCGATCTGCTCTCGCCGGACGTCTGGAAGTCGGGCCCGGCGGCGGGGAACTTCCAAGCGGTGATCTACGACACGGAGACCGGAAAGGACGTCGCCCGCGTGACGCGGCGGTACGAGCTTCCGGCCGACAGCTACTCGGTGCGGATCCACCAGAACCTCGTGAACCTGACGGACGCGCCGCTGACGGTCCGCTGGTTCCAGCTTGGGCCGTCGGAGATGCCGGCGGACAAGATCACGTACGGCGGTGACAAGCGGCGCGTCCGGTTCGGTTACCTGGTGGATCCCAAGTCCGATCCCTCGCGCCAGCTGGTTCTGGGCAGCGATTCGGCGGTGGTGCTTGATCACGCGACGTTCATGGGGCCGCTGGACGCGATGGGCCGCCCCGCGGCGGACATGAAGCTTTGGCCGAACGAAACGACGGCGAAGCGGGGGTATGAGCTGGTGTGGACCGGTTCGACGAACCGGTACTTCGCGGCGATCGCGACGCCGCTTGTGAATCTGAACCCGCCGGCGGGCACGATTCGTGCGATGGCGATGCCTCGGATCGAGATGGTGGACCGGATCGTTCGCGACGGCGTGAACGGGTC
>JBIKTT010000079.1:0-7458 GCA_044347925.1 Phycisphaerales bacterium | reverse complement strand
GTCAAGGGCGTGTTTCTGCTGAGTTGCGGCATCTTTGGTGTCTGTGCGAGCGCACAGGTACAGATCGAGCGACTGCTGGAGATCGAATCTCCGCTCGGGCTGAGCGACCGTGGCGAGTTTGTGATTGGTGACGTCCGCTTCGCCGGTTCGAACCTGCAGCGCGCAGCACGGTGGAGCGTGGCAACCGGCATCGTTGACCTTGGCGTACTGCCTGAGTGTGATCAGTCGTTCTGTACGGCGATCAGCGCGGACGGAATGGTTGTGTCGGGCTATTGCACCAGTTCAAGAAACCTAGACCAGCGAGCATTTCGGTGGGTCGCAGGCGTTGGAATGCAAGATCTGGGCCAGCTCACGGGGTACGAGAACAGCACCGTTGCCCGTGCGACTGCAATGAGCAGCGACGGCGAGGTTGTGGTTGGCTACGTGGGCACTCCAAACGACGCGACAGGTCCACGACGGGCCTTCAGGTGGACAGCAGCGAGTGGAATGCAAGACTTGGGCGTCCTGTCGACCGCCAATAGCTCTTTCGCACGCGGCATCAGCTCCGATGGTCGCGTTATTGTTGGCCAAAGTGGTAGCAAAGGGTTTGTTTGGACACAAACAACTGGGATGCTCCCACTCCCCAATGACGAGGGGAATTCCGGGTCCACGGCGACCTCATGTAGTTCTGATGGCTCTACGATCGCCGGTGCGGCTCGCAACTCGAACAGCATTGTATATCATGCCACAATGTGGCGACCTTTCGGCGCAGTCGGGTTTAATGTTCGCTGCGGGGACTCCTCAGTCACTGGAGTGAGCGACGATGGCCTTATGTCGCTTTCACTGGAGTACTGCCAGTGGACGACTTCGATAAGTGTTTGGCAAGCTGGTCGTTGTGCTCGCTCACTGCACGAATACTGTGCGAGTATCGGTTTGCCGATTGCCGGCCTAGCCACAAGTCATTTCCCTCCTGTAATCAGCCGCGACGGCAGTGCGATCGCATTCCGTGTACAAACATCTGGTCCGGCCCCGCAACTTGAGGGATATGTGATCAAAGGCCTGCCTCTCGCAACAAGTGATCCAGACCACAATGGCGATGGTTTTATAGACTTTTTCGACTACGACGGATTTGTCATCGACTATGAATCTGGTAACCCGAGCGCCGACTTCAATCGAGACGGGTTCCTCGATTTTTTCGATTTCGATGCGTTTGTTGAAACGTTCGAGTTAGCATGCTGATCGTTCCTGACCGAGTGTTTATCGCCGGTTGGCATTGAACGCGAACCCGCACTGCCAATCGTTGTTTTCCAAGACTGCTGGTCTTGGGTGCAGATGCTCGGGAGCTACCGGTGGCCATTGATCGCAGTTCCGGCGGGATTGGGCGCTATGCCAACGCGATTGGATTGTCTGCCGATGGCGATTGCGGCGTTCCCATCGCCATCGGTGCTTCGCTCATGATGATCGGCGATGGGTGGATCGCGATGGGTGCTTTGCCAACCTGCTCGGGTGTACTGAATGAAGGGGCCTTGAGAGATGGAAGAGCTGATTGACACGGATGAGGTGCCTAGAGCGGTCGGGTAGACGCGCCTTCTCCCGTTCGTCTCCGCCGGCGGAAGGTGCCCCTCAAAGGCCGTGGCGGCCATTTACGGTCGCCACGGACGATCGTCTCTTGCAGTCCTTGAGCCCTACCGCCCGCCGCGGTTCGCGCCCGTCGGGGTCGTGGTACGGTCGGAGTCCGACCCGCGCTTGGCGTCCTCGCTGCCCGCTTCGTGGCCCTGGGGCTTCTTCTGGCCGGGCTGGTCGGTCTTGAGCTGGCCTTCCATGTCCTTGTTCTTCATCGAGCTGTCGCAGCTCTGCTTGTCGGCCGCCTGGCCGGTCTGATCCCCAGCCTGGCGGCCGGTGGTCCCGGGAGCCGCGTGCTGGACGGCGGTGCCGCCCTTGCCGCTATGTCCGGCATGCTGGCCTGCGGGGGTGCCCGCCGCCTGCACGCCGC
The DNA here is from genome assembly GCA_044347925.1 of Phycisphaerales bacterium. GTDB lineage: Bacteria > Planctomycetota > Phycisphaerae > Phycisphaerales > UBA1924 > UBA2396. The sequence goes on along the minus strand of JBIKTT010000079.1, from coordinate 5,486 downwards.
TCGGGCCGGCGGCCTGATCGGTGTTCTTCTGCCCGCTCGGAGTCCGCTCCTGCGAAGCCCGATCCTGGGTGCCGCTCTTCTGGCTGTCACGATTCTGATTCTCTGTCATGGGTGCAATCCTTCGGACGACTGTCCGTGCTGATGATGCGAAAGTGACGCCTGCAAATCGGCGCGACAAGCGCCGGGCGTGCTTTCTCGCTTGGAAAGGCGATGTGGAGCCACCCGATCCCGCAGGCCGCAAAGCCGCCGGTCGATCGCCCGCGATGTGTCACTCATCCGCGATGCCTTGATCGATCCGACTCTCCGCAGTATTCCTGAGCGATTCGGACCGCGTGGACGAAGCATCCGATGCTCACAGGTCCCACGCGATGACACGAGTCAGCGTCGCGACCGCGCGCCAACGGTGATCACGCCGTGAATCCTCGCTTACCTCGCGTGCCGCCGCGACGGTGGCCCTTGTTCCGGTCAAGCACGCGGCCGCGTCACCCGAAAACTCGACCCGGTCCCCGATCAGCCGCAAAGTCCCTCAAGCCCGGTCAGCCCCAGTGGCTCCTTGGTGTAGAAGCCCTCGGCGGCTTTGCAGCCGATGCGAGACCCGAGGTACAGGTCCTGAGCCCGGAGCCACTCGACCACGCCCTGGTTCTTCGCGTGGTCGATGAACTGGCTCTTGTACGCGAGGATCGATCGGATCTTGGCTTCGTGCGTCTTGGTCGTGTCGATCAGGAACGTCGGGTCGGGCATGCGACGCAGGTGCGAGCAGTAGTAGTAGAAGAGCCACTTGGGATAGAGCGGCGGGCCGATCGTCTCAAAGCCCGGCGGTGTGGGCATCTCGATCTTGGTGAGCTTGGCGTCAAACCGGGCATCCTCGACGATCCGCGTCGTCGCGAGATGGTCGGGGTGGGCGTCCTCGGGGTGCGGGCAGAAGACGATCGTGGCTTGATGAGCCCGGATCAGCCCCGCGACCATGTGCCGTGCTTCGAGCGTGTGCTGCACCCGGCGGTTGGGGAGGTCGAGCAGGACGCGCTTGACCCCCAGGACCTTCGCGGCTTCCGCGGCTTCCGCCAGCCTTGTCGGCCGATCGCCCACAGGCGTCGGGCATCCGTCGGTCATGTCGCAGAGGAGGACATCGTGCCCCTGAGCGATGAGCAGGGCGATGGTGCCCCCCATGCCGATCTCCTGATCGTCGGGATGGGGGCCGACTACGAGTATCTTCGCCATGCTTTCAACGCCCTTTCGGCTCTGCCGTTTCTGCCGGTTCGTCGATCGGTGAGTCGACCGGCTTTCCTGCGGCGTCAAAGTGCTCGACCCGGCCGGTGTCTTTGCCGCCCTCAAACCAACGACGCATGCGGATCGTGCCGTCTTGCCGCAAGCCGTACCACCATCCGTTCCCGTTGTCCCATTCTGTCGTCGCCAGCGGTGTTCCCGTTCGGTCAAACCATTGGCTCACGGTCAGTTCACCCGCCACGTACGACTCACGGAGCATTAAAGGACGAGGAGCGTTTGGGTCGCTCTCGACCCGGGAGTAGCGGTACTCCTTGGTACCCGTGCCCCACGCGTTGCCCTCCTTCGATACGCGAAAGGTCCCGGGTACTCGTGGCACGATGAAGTACGCCGCGATGACGAGGGCCACGATCGATCCAGCGGTGATGAGCGTCCGATGTCGCATGCTGAACGTTGTCCCGTCTCTCACTGCTCGCGCGTCGCGGTTCGCCGTTCCCGATCGCGTCCGCGATCGCTTCAGTCCGCCCCGGCCTTGACGGTGATCAAGCCGAGGAGGACGGTCTGTTGCTGGTCGGGGGTGGTTCCGGTCTGCGTGCCCGACGTCTCAAGCTGAGCCAGCGCGATGATGTCGGGGATGTACGCCGCGAAGAACCCACCCGCTCGGAACCGCTCGCCGTTCTCATCCACGAACGCTTCGAGCGGGAGCGTCACCGTCTCGCCGACCGCGATCGACCGGATGTCGTACGCGTACCGGCGGTTGATCCAGATCGTGCTCGGGCCGAAAGCCCGCGGCGTCGTGTTCGTGAACTCGACCTCCCGCGACCGCCGGAACACCTGAATGTCAAGCGTGCCGAACTGGGGCATCGCTTGCGGGTACGCCCGGGCCGTCGCGCCCGCATCGGGCGTCGAGGTGCACCCGCAAAGGGCGAGCAGCGCGAACGGGACGATTGCAAAGAGGCGATGTTTCACGCGGGGATGCTAAGCGGGATCGGGCACGGGGACGAAGTGGCTAAATGGCCAAATGGTCAAAGGGCCAAATGGCCAAAGAAAGGCACCCGGAATCGCGGCCTGCCCTTCCTGGTCTTCATTTGGCCCTTTGACCATTTGGCGATCTCACACCCCCCGTCCCGTCCAGGCCTCCAACAATCACCCCAATGTCCGTCTCCCCCGAGTCCAACAACGCCACGCTCCCCACACCCGCGATCGCCCCCGGGGGGGAGGACATCGACGTCCGCCGTGCCGCCGAGCGGATCGCCTCTCGCGGCATGGACAAGCGGGTGCTCGCGGCGGTCCCGGCCTTTGACGCCCCCTTCTTCCAAGCCGGCCTCGCCGGGTACTCCGACGCCGCCATGCGTCTGATCGCCCGCCGCCACGGTTGCCCCTTCTGCGTCACCGAAGCTCTGCTCGACCGCACGCTCATCGCCGGAGGGCGAGGCTTCACCAAAGCCGACCTCGGGGAGCTTCACGAGAACATCCCCGGCGGCCCCGAGGACCATCCCCTCGCCTGTCAGATCATGGGGAGCGATCCCGAGGAAATGGCCGCCGCCGCGCTCAAAGCCGCCGAGCAGGGCAAACGCGGAAACCGCTTCTACCGCCGCATGGCCTACCGCGGCTCGCTTTCCCCCGACTTCTCGATGCCCCTCCGCCTCCCCGGCGGCGAACAACTCGACCCCACGGAGGGCCTCGCCGCCGGCGAGAGCTGCGAGGATGAAACCTGCGAGACCCTCATCGATGAGATCAACGCCGTCGATGGAGACGGCGAAGAAAGCCGCGACTTCACGGAGTCACGAAATCACGACGACAAGCCCGACGCCGTGACGGCTTCCCTCTCCTTCGAGACCATCGACGTCAATCTCGCGTGCCCGGTGAAGAAGATCAAGTCCAAAGCACGCGGCGGGCACTGGCTCGCGGACCCGGCCGGGGCCATCCGGATCCTCGAAGCCGTCCGCGACGCCGTGCCGCGCGACATCCCCTGCACCGTCAAACTCCGCCGCAGCTTCGACGACACGCCTGAGATGATCGGGAATATCCACGCGATTCTCGACGCTTGCCAGCGGATGGGTTACGCCTGGGCCACCGTCCACGCCCGCACCGTGCTTCAGAAGTACGTGGGCCCCAGCCGCTGGGACCTCCTCAAGGGGATCGTCGCCAAGCACCCGGATTTCCCGATCTTCGGCTCGGGGGATGTCTGGGAAGCCGGCGACATCTTCCGCATGATGGAGTACACGGGCGTGGTGGGGGCTTCCGTCGCTCGCGGCTGCATCGGCAACCCCTGGATTTTCCGCCAGGCCCGCGACCTCCTCGCGGGGCGCGACCCTCGTCCGCCGACGGTCGCCGAGCAACGGGCCGTGCTCGAACAGCACTTCCGGCTCCTGCTCGCCGTCAATGCCGGGATGCGGCAGACCGAGGAAACGACAAGCCGCATGATGCGGAAATTCGGCATCCGCTTCTCCGTGCACCACCCGCGAGCAGAAGAGGTGCGTCGTGGAATGATCGCGGTCGCGTCCCACGCCGATTGGAACGCCCTGCTTGAACGCGAGTACGCCGGCTAGGCCGCGTCTCGCAACCCTTGTTCGCTCTCGGGCGTAGACAAGCATGCGACTGCAATGGCACAGATCGATCGCGTGCGCCGCGCTGGCCTTGATCGCGACCGGCGGTTCCGGCTGTGACCGCGAGCAGGATCGCGTGCAAGCGACCGCTTCGCTCGCCGCTTCCCCGGCGGGTGGTCGGGCCGCGGCGGCCGCCCAGTTCGTCCGCCTCATGGCGGCGGGCAAGGTCACCACCGAGACCATGATCGATGCCGCGTGGAACGCCGTCGATCAGGCCGCGGCGGGGACGAACGCCCAAGCGAGCATTGACGCGACGACCTTCGCCGGAGCCGTGCTCGACGCGATCGCCGCCCGCGAGCCGGAACTGCTCAAGCAGGTCGGCGGCGGTGAGTTTGAACTCTTCTGGATGAAGGTCGGCGGCTTGGCTTACAAAGCCGCCGAGGAAGCCCACGCCAAGGGCCGCGTCGCCGAAGCCCTCACGCTCGTCTTTGGCGGCGGCGGCCGGTGGCAGACCGAAGCCTACTGGAACCGCCAAAGCCACCACGACGCCGTCGCGGCGCTCGTCCTGTTTAAGTCGGGCCAGCGGGCTCAGGCCGTGCAGCGCCTCGAATCCCGGGCGGACCTCCAGCCCCCGGCGACCGACGTGCTCGCCGCGATCCGGGCGGCCCGCTGAGGCGTCGCCCCAGGCCGCGAAACCCGCGAAATCCGTGGAATCCGTGAAATCCGGGGTTTGGCGCCGTTCGGCAGATTCTGCCTGAAATCCATGCGTCCGGTGCGCGTTTTGGTCCGCTTTCTCGGCGATCTACGGAGACCTTGTTTCTTTCTCTGTGATCCCCTGCGATCGCTTGGGAGCGTCCACCCCCCCCGAAGGCCCGGACCAGTCTCGGAATCCCGCCTAGGCCGCCCCCGTGCGCCGGTCTGAATCCAAGTGTGAAGCCGCGGCGAAGTAACTGCTGTCGGGCGGGTCTGCCGCGACGGGCTCCGTGTGAGAGCCTTGCGGCGAGCGGCCTGTTTCCGACTTCAACGGAGATTCTCAATGAAAGCGACTTCCTTGGTTGCGGCGTGGTCCCTCGTCCTCATCGCCGGTTCGGCGATGGCCCAGTCCTCCTGCACGGCCGGTTCCAAGACGGCTTCCTCGCCTTGCAGCGGCGAGAAGCTGACCGCCAAGGAGACCGTGGAAGAGGGCGCGGAAGGCGACATCGTCGAGACCGCGGTCGCTGCCGGGAGCTTCAAGACCCTCGCCGCCGCTCTCAAGGCCGCCGACCTCGTCGACGCCCTCAAGGGCAAGGGCCCCTTCACCGTCTTCGCCCCGACCGACGAAGCTTTCGCCAAGCTCCCGAAGGGCACGCTCGAGACCCTTCTCAAGCCTGAGAACAAAGCCAAACTTCAGTCGATCCTGAAGTACCACGTCCTCAGCGGCGCGGTCTTCGCGAAGGACGTCAAGACCATGTCCGCCGAGACTCTCGACGGTCAGCGCATCGACCTCAAGGTCGAGACCAAGGGCAAGGACACGACCGTCATGATCGACAAGGCCAAGGTCACGGCCACGGACATCAAGGCCACCAACGGCGTGATCCACGTCATTGACACGGTCATCCTCCCCAGCGACAAGACGGTCGTCGAGACCGCCGCCGCGGCCAGCGAGTTCAAGACCCTCGCCACCCTCATCGAGAAGGCCGGCCTCGTCGACGTCCTCAACGGCAAGGGCCCCTTCAC
>JBIKTT010000078.1:0-7489 GCA_044347925.1 Phycisphaerales bacterium | reverse complement strand
CGCCAGTGGCGAAAGGCCGACCGCGAGCCAGTCCTCGGGCTCGATGCGGTTCAGCCGCATGAGCTTGAAGACGATGTTGAGGCCGACGACGACAAGCATCGGCCGCAGAGCATGCCACAGGTTCCACGGAAGGTAGAGGCACGCCACCAGGTGCGAGAGGGTCGTCATCACCAGCGGGGTCGTGTCGCGGACCTCGGTCCAGGCGAGGAGGCGGACGAGCATTTCGGCGATGAGCAGGACGGCGGGAGCTTCGAAAAGCTGGCGTCGCGACAGCTTCCACTGCTGCACGGTCGCGCCGGTGAAGAGGTACATCGCGAGCACGACGGCATCGGCGAGGACAGCGAGGATCCAGTGCGAACGCGTCCAGCTTTCGTCGCCGGCGGCGAGCGGGAAATTGATGCCCTGAGCGACGAGGAGCGCGCCGCCCCAGCGGATGGCGAAGATGACCAGGCCCGCCATGCCCCACGCGAGGGCGAACCGGCGTAGACGCCGGCGCAGCAGGCTTTCGGTGTCCGCTTCGAACTCGTGGCGGAACTCGGAGGTGTAAAGCGAGGTTGAGCTCTGTCGTTCCAAATCGAACTCCCCCCCACCACCACGCTTCGGTGCGCCGCACACCGTTCATCCTGAACGGAGTGTCCGTCGAGAGCCCCGAACGGGTTCGCCGGACGTACGGGAGTATACCTCAACTCGGGCGACTCTTGCCGGGGATCCACAAAACGTCCGTCTGGCCGTTGCTGTTGGCCACCCGGCCGAGCACGAACAGGAGGTCGCTCAACCGGTTGAGGTAGGTCACGACCTCCGGACGGGTGGCGGCCGGTTCGTGAGCAAGCAGGGTGACCGCCCGTCGTTCGGCCCGGCGGACCACCGTACGGGCCACGTGCAGCGCCGCCGCCGTGGGGGTGCCCCCGGGGAGGACGAAGCTCGTCAGGGTGGCGAGGGGCTCGTTGTAGCGGTCGATCTCCCGTTCGAGGCGGTCGATCTGGGGCTGGATGATGCGGAGGGCGTGCGTTTCCTTGGGATCGACCGGCGTGGCGAGGTCGGCACCGGCGTCGAAAAGGTCGTGCTGGATCGACGCGAGGAGGTCCGCGATGGCGGTGAGGCCGCCGGCGCGGGCGTGGACGATGGCGACGCCGATGGCGGCGTTGGCTTCATCGACCTCGCCGTAGGCTTCGACGCGGGCGGAATCCTTCCGGACGCGGATGCCTCCGACCAAGCCGGTGGTTCCGTCATCGCCGGTCTTGGTGTAGATGCGGTTGAGTTTGACCATGCCCGATTCTCCGTGCTTACGCTGCCCGCATGTTTGAGACCAGGCCCATCCACGGCGAGGTTCGCGATGAGCGAGCGGCGGTAGGCTATCCGCCCGCCGGAAGCCGGGCCGCCGAACGTGGGATGATGGGCCGGTGGGTGCTTCGCGGGTCGTCGCGAGTTTCGTCGGAAAAGCCGCCGCTGGTGGCGCGGGTGCTCGAAGCCCGGGAGCTGGACGGCGCTTCGGCCGGGGCTTTCATGAACCCCTCGCTCAGGATGCTTCATGATCCGTCGATGATGCCGGACATGGACCGGGCGGCGGAGCGTCTCGTCCGGGCGGCGCGGAGCGGCGAGCCAATCGTCATCTACGGCGACTACGACGTGGACGGAATCTCGGCGAGCGCGATCCTCTTCCACATGCTAAAGCACCTCGAGCCCGCGTGCCGCGTGACGACGTACGTCCCCCACCGGATCGACGAGGGGTACGGTCTCAACCCCGAAGCCATCCGGACGCTGGCCGCCGACGGTGCCAAGGTGATCGTGTCCGTCGACTGCGGCGTTACGGCGATCGAGCCGGCGCGGGCCGCAAAGGCTTGCGGCGTCGACCTGATCATCACCGACCACCACAACCCGCCGGCATCCATGGCGGACCTGCCCGACGCGTTCGCGGTCGTGCACCCACGCCGGCCGGATTCGACGTACCCCTTCGGGGATCTGTCCGGGTCGGCGGTGGCGTACAAGCTCGCCTGGCGGCTTGCGACACTCGCCTGCGGGTCGGACCGGGTTCCGCCGGCGACGCGGGAAGTGCTGCTTGAACTGCTCGGATTTGCAAGCTTGGGCGTGATCGCGGACGTCGTGCCGCTTCGCGGAGAAAATCGCGTCATCGCGCGGTTCGGCCTCTCCAAGCTCAAACACTCGAGCAACGTCGGCCTGCGGGCCCTGGTCGAAGCCTCCGGCCTCTCAGGCGAGAACGTCGGCGAGTACGACGTGGGGTTCAAACTCGGCCCCAGGCTGAACGCGTGCGGGCGGCTCGGCCACGCTCGCGAAGCGGTCGAACTGCTCACGGTCGCGGATGCGGCCCGGTCGGCGGAGATCGCGGCGCAGCTCACCTCCTTGAACAACGAACGGCGGCTTCTGGAGAAGCGGATCGCCGAACACGCGGCGGAGCAAGCGGCGGTCCGAGGCATGACCACCGACGCGCGAAGAGCGGTGGTGCTTGCCGATGAAGCGTGGCACGCGGGCGTCGTCGGGATCGCCTGCTCGCGGCTGGTGGGGATGTTCCACCGCCCGACCATCCTGATGCACCGCGACGCGGAGTCCGGCGAGTGCCACGGCTCGGGCCGTTCCATCGACGGCTTCAACCTCCACGGGGCCCTCGAAGAGTGCAAGCACCTGCTGCTGGGATTTGGCGGGCACGACATGGCGGCGGGCGTCCGCGTCAGCCACGCCAACCTCGAAGCTTTCGCGAACGCGTTCACCGAGGTCGCCAACCGACTGCTCCAGCCCGAACAGCTCGTCGGCCGCATCGAGTACGACGCCGAAGCGGAGCTGGATGAGCTTTCTTCCCAAGCCGTGCGGGAGCTCGGTGAACTCGCGCCGTTCGGTCGGGAGAATCCTGCGGTCCGCCTGCGGATCTCGGGGCTTCGCGTCGAGGGCCGGCCGAGGGTGATCGGCAAAACGGGTGAGCACGCGAGCCTGTTCGTGAAGGCGCTCACCGAGTCTCGCCACGGAGCGGCGATCCCGCGGAGTCTGCGGCTGCTGGGGTGGGGCTGGGCGGAGCGGCTGGCTTCGCTGCCGGTCGGTGCGGCGGTGGATGTGATCATCGAGCCGAAGATCTCGACCTGGAACGGAGCTTCCAACGTTGAGGGCGAGCTCATCGACCTTCGGGAAGCGAAATGAAAGCCTGAGGACCCTCGCGGCGGGGGGCCGCGCGAGGCGGACTTTCTGGTATCCTGCCCGCATGCGAACCTCTTCCATGCTGGCGGCCGGGTGCTCGATCGCGGTGGTTTCTCTGCTCGCGGGCTTTGCGATGCAGCCGGGGTCTTCCGAGGCCCCCAAAGCACCGCCGATCGTGACGCCGGGCGACGCCCTCGCACAGCCGGGCAAGCCGCCATCGGACGCCGTCGTCCTCTTTGACGGAACCGCCGCGACGCTTGGCAACTGGACGCGGAGCGACGGCAAGCCGATGCCGTGGGAAGTCCAGGATGGCGCGATGGTCGCCGCGACGGGCGGCGGCGGATCGGTCCTGACCAAGGATTCCTTCGGCGACTGCCAGCTTCACATCGAGTTCGCGACGCCGGCGAAGGTTGAGGGCGAGGGGCAGGGGCGCGGCAACTCCGGCGTGTACTTCCAGGCCCGCTACGAGGTTCAGGTGCTCGATTCGTACAAGAACGAGACGTACCCCGACGGCCAGTGTGCTTCGATCTACAAGCAGCACCCCCCGCTTGTCAATGCCTGCCGCGGTCCGGGCGAGTGGCAGACCTACGACATCATCTTCCGAGCGGCCCGGTTCGACGCTTCGGGGAAGAAGATCAAGAACGCGACCATCACCGTCTTCCACAACGGCGTGCTCGTTCAGGACCACGCGGACGTCTCAAGCCCGACGGGCGCGGCGAAGAACTCGACCGAAACCCCCGGAGAGCCCGGCGGCACGACCGGCTCGGGCCCGATCTACCTGCAGGACCACGGGAACCCGGTGCGGTATCGGAACGTGTGGGTGAGGAAGCTCTGAAGATTTGGACGTAGAGGCTCGGAGACACCACGAGAAAGTGGCCCGGGAGCGGAAAGAAGCGTGCCGTTGACCCTCTCGGCGTCCCTCGGTGCCTCCGTGTTCGATCCCGTTTCGGATCGCGGCTATCTTTCCCCTTCCCCCGAGCCGCCCCGGCGGGCGGGGAATGACCCGGAGCCGTCACGATGAGCCAGTCCGCCGCAGGATCGACCAGCTTCAGCACCCTGTCCACGCACGAGGTCGTGCCGATTCTCGATTTCGGCGGCCAGACGGCTCAGCTCATCGCCCGCCGGGCCCGCGATGCCGGGGTTTACGCCGTGCTGGTGCACCCGTCGATCTCCCCCGCCGCTCTCATGGCGATGAAGCCCAAGGGCATCATCCTCTCCGGCGGCCCCTCGTCCGTGTACGAAGACGGGGCTCCCACCTGCGACAAAGCCATTTTCGAGCTCGGCGTCCCGGTCTTGGGCATCTGCTACGGCATGCAGCTCGCCAGCCACCTCCTGGGCGGCAAGGTCACCGGCGGGCACAAGCGGGAGTTCGGCCGGGCCCAGCTTGACCTGCGAGCCGTCCCCAACGCGGCCAAGGGCGGCGAGCTTTTCAAAGCCGTCCCAGATAAGACGACCGTCTGGATGTCGCACGGCGACCAGGTCTCGGGCTTGGGCGAGGTCGGTTTCGAGGTCCTCGCGAGCACCGAGACGTGCCCCTTCGCGGCGGTGCGGCTTGTTCGCGGCCAGAACAAGCTCTACGGCGTCCAGTTCCACCCCGAGGTGACGCACACCCCGCACGGCACCGACATCCTGAGCAACTTCCTCTACGAAATCTGCGGCTGCAAGGGCGACTGGAAAATGTCCGACTTCGCCGGCGAAGCCGCCGCGAAGATCCGTGAACGCGTCGGCGACTCGACCGTCATCTGCGGCCTCTCCGGCGGCGTCGACTCGGCGGTCGCGGCGGCACTCCTTCACAAAGCCATCGGCGACAAGCTCCGCTGCGTCTTCGTCGACACCGGCCTCCTCCGCAAGAACGAGCGCGGGCTGGTCGAAGCCACCTTCCGCGACCATTTCAAGATCGACCTCCGCGTCGTCGACGCCAGCGAGCAGTTCCTCGGGGCCCTTAAGGGCATCGATGAGCCGCAGGAGAAACGCCGCCGCATCGGCAAGCTCTTCATCGATGTCTTTAAGGAAGCCGCCCGAGGCGTGAAGGACGCGAAGTTCCTCGCCCAGGGCACCCTCTACCCCGACGTCATCGAATCCGGCCACGGCCACGCGGGTCAGTCGGCGAACATCAAGCTTCACCACAACGTCGGCGGCCTGCCGAAGGACCTGGGGTTTGAGCTGGTCGAGCCGCTTCGGGATCTGTTCAAGGATGAGGTGCGGAAGCTCGGTCTTATCCTGGGTTTGCCCGAAGCGATGGTCTGGCGGCATCCGTTCCCGGGCCCGGGGCTCGCCGTACGGGTGCTCGGCGAGGTGACCAAGGAGAAGTGCGACATCCTTCGTGACTGCGACGAGATCCTGCTGGAAGAGATCGTCGCGGCGGACCTGTACCGCAAGACAAGCCAGGTCTTCGCGGTGCTTCTGCCGGTGCGGAGCGTGGGCGTCATGGGTGACGGCCGGACGTATGAGAATACGGTCGCCGTTCGCGCGGTTGAGACGCAGGACTTCATGAGCGCCGACTGGTCCCGCCTGCCGTACGACTTGCTCGGGCGGGTGAGCAACCGGATCATCAACGAAGTTCGGGGCGTGAACCGCGTGGTGTACGACATCAGTAGCAAGCCCCCTGCCACGATCGAGTGGGAATGAGGCGCGGGGTCTGGGGTGTTCACCTCAGGATTTGCTAAGGACGCGCGAAGATCTGCGCAACCCCTTGCGGTCTTTGCGCGGCCCGAGCGCGACTCTGACAGAGAAATCCGACACGCGGGGTAGTCTTCGCCGCAGTCGTGGAAGAGGGATGTGGTCCTTATCCACGGCGCGCACGGAGCAACCGACATGCGGCGCAAGATGCAATCGAATGTGCACGGACGCACCCCTTCCGCGAAATCCCGCGGTTTCACGCTGATCGAGCTTCTGGTGGTCATCGCGATCATCGCGCTGCTGATCGGCATTCTCCTCCCCTCGCTGGGCAAAGCCCGGGCCGAAGCCCGCGCGATCAAAGCCGCCGCCTCAGCCCGCGGGGCCAGCCAGGCTCTGGCGATGTACATCGTCGACACCAAGACCGTCTACCCGCCGTCTTACGTCTACGGCGCCGACGAAACCACCACCCTCTGGCGGGTCCAGGACCAGCAGCTCACCAATCCCAACCCTCAGAACGGCTACGTGCACTGGTCCAGCTTCCTGATCGCCGGCGGTCAGTCCGGGCCTGACTCCTGGGGCTCGCCGACCGCTCAGAACAAGGGCGCACCGCGGTCCAACCCGGGCTCGGATGCCGCGAACTGGGAAGAGGGCCAGACCAACGACCAGGGCTCGAGCACGCCCAGCGGCCTGCCGACCGACCGTCAGGCTCCGCGCATGGCTTTCACCGGCAACGGCGCGATCTTCACCCGTAACAAGCTCTTCTCTTCGGGCGGCGGCCGCAAGAACCGGCTGGTGCAGGACGCGTGGATCACCAACCCGAGCAAGACGATCCTGATGACGGAGTTCGCTGACAAGAACAACTACAAGATCCTCGAGAGCGGCGAAGCGGGCGCGGCGGCGATCAAGAGCCACCGCCCCGTCATGCCCTTCGTCAACATCGGCACCGGCACTGACATCTACAACGCTCCCCCCGCGGCTCGCCGCAACGCCTTCCGTTATCCGTCCATCGCGGGCGGTGAACTCCTTCGCAACGACCTGCTCGATAACGACATGTGGCGTTCGGGCTCGGAGCTCAACTGCGTCGGCCGCATGCACCCCGGCGGCGACAAGGCTTTCGGCGGCACGACGATGTTCGCGTTCGTGGACGCTCACGTCGAACGCATGACGGTGGCGGACTCGATCCGCAAGCAGCTCTGGGGCGACAAGGTCTGGAGCTTGGAAGGCAACGACACGGGCGTCGACCTGACGTACAACGTGGACTGACGTATCCACCGTCCGTCGCGGCTGACGCCCGACGGACGGCTTTCGACGAGTGATCGGCACCGGTCGCGGCGAATGCCGCCGGTGGCCGCTTGCGCGTGCGAGGCCGGTGCGGCGTGCGTCGCGCCGGTTCTGGGAGAAGTGATCGGACGGAAGGAGATGTTCCATGGAAAAGAAGATCTTGGCTCTTGCGGCGATGGGTCTTGTCGGCGGGGTGGGCGGGGTCGCGACGGCGCAGCCGTTCGTGATCAACGTTTCGGGCGCGACGCTGCTCGAGAACTTCAGCCGCGTTCCGGCCTCGACGAACGACTGGCTTGACGTGGACGGCGACGGGATCGCCGGCAGCCTCGGCAGCGCCGGGATCGACCAGCTCGCTCCGGCGACGATCGATCCGTTCGGCCCCTCCCAGCGCTGGGCGGTGCAGTACCGTGCGACGGGCTCGATCAACGGTTTCAACGAGCTCACGACC
>JBIKTT010000077.1:0-7513 GCA_044347925.1 Phycisphaerales bacterium | reverse complement strand
ATCATCCGCTTCTCGCGGACCTTCGGGCGTGGGACGGCCGGTACGCGACGGACTCGCGCGGCGCTTTGGTTCTCCAGCTTGTCGCTTTCCACCTCACGACGCAAGCGTACAAGGACCGCTTCAGCCCCAAGATCGTCGACGCGCTGCGCGGATCGTCGGCGGCGATCTCGTTCCTCACCGAGGACGCCCGCTCGGGAACCTTCGACGCCGCTCTGCCCAAAGCCCTCGAGCTCGCCGCGAACGACATCAACAAGGACGCGGGCCCGAAGGTCTGGGGCGACCTGCACAAGCTCCGCCTGTCGCACTGGATCGGCGCCGCCCCGGTGATCGGCGGGCCCTACCGGTTCAACGAGTTCGCCGTGCCCGGCTCCTCCACCACCGTGCTCAAGTCCGCCGCTTCGATCACGAACGAGCCGCACCGCGTGACCTACGGCGCCAACGCGCGGCACATCGTGGACTTGGCGGACCCGGACGGCAACTACGTCGTCATCCTCGCGGGCCAGGACGGGTGGCTTGGCAGCGAGAACTTCCTCGATCAAGCGGACGCGTGGCGTGAGGGCAGGCTTTACAAGGTTCCGATGACGCTGCCGGCCGTGCGGGCCCAAGCGGTGAAGCAGACGACATTGACGCCCGCGCCGCCGCAGTGACGTTCGGGCGGATTACGATCGCGTCCCATGCCCGCACCCGATCTCAAACCCCTCGCCGCGGTCAAGATCGACCGCCCCCTCCACGTGCACCTCCACGCGGACTTTGTTTCCTCCGAGACTCTCGCGGGCGGGGTCGTGGTCGTCATCGACAACCTGCGAGCCAGCGTGACCATGACCGCAGCGCTCTTCAACGGCGCGACGTGCGTCGTCCCCACGCTCACCGTCGAAGCGGCGCTGGAAGCCCGCCCCTCGCACCCCGGCTGCCTTCTGGGTGGCGAGCGCGGCGGCGTGCTCATCCCCGGGTTCGACCTCGACAACTCGCCCCGAGCCTACTCGCGGGCCGAGGTCGCCGGACGCCCCGTCATCTTCACCACCGCCAACGGCACCGCCGCGATCATCAAGAGCAGGCTCGCCGCGCGAGTGCTCATCGGTTCGTTCGTCAACCTCGCCGCCGTCTGTCAAGCGGTCGCGCACGACCCGCGACCGGTGCACCTGCTCTGCTGCGGGACGCGCGAGGATGTGGGGCTCGATGACATTCTGCCGGCGGGCGCGATGGTCGAGCAACTGACGCGTGCGGGGAGGGCCCACGTCACCAACGACTCGGGGCGCGTCGCTCTGCTTACTTGGCGTGCCGTGCAGCCGGACAAGCTTGCGGACGCGATGCGGGAATCACGCGGAGGTCGCGGTCTCGCCAGCCTGGGCCTGGCGGGTGACCTTTCGGTGTGCTGCGCGATTGACTCGATGCCCATCCTGCCGGAACTGAACGCCGCCGACGGAGCCATCCGTATCCACGCGTAAACGACCGCGCGTTACCGTCCGCCCTGACGCTGACGCTTGAGATTGCGGAGTTGCGAGAGCGCATCCTCGGCGTTCTTGACGTCCTTCTCGACATCGATGCGCTTGAACGCCGGATACGCGGCCATGTTCAAAGACTCAGCTTTGTTCCGCAGGGCGCCGACCTTGCGGACCTGCCGCAGGTAGTCCTCGACGGCCCGGATCGCGGCGTCGACGTCGTCTGCCTTGACGGCTTGCTGCATCGCGGCGTCGGCTTCGACGACCTGATTCGCCCAGTTCTCAATCTGCTTGGCGACGGATTTGGTCTCGCTGACGGCTTTCTTCATCGCGATCTCGCCGCGGTTGCCGCTGGAGACGAGCTTGTCGTCGCCGAGCCACTTGGCGAGGTCCTTGTCCGCTCCCGACGCGAGCTTGGACGCCACGCCGTAACGATCCATCTCATCGGCGGTCAGCGTGACGACCCGGGTGCCATCGCTCAGCGTCTCGACCTGCCCGTTGTTCGGCCGGTCGTGAACGATGCGCCACTTGCCGTCCTCGCCCTTGGCGGCGAAGAGGTCGTACTTGGTCAGGATCATGGCCCGCACGAGGTGGCCGGAGTGTCCTCGGGCTTCGGCCGCGGACGCGAGCCGCGCCGCCAGCGCTGAATTGAGCTTCTCGTCAACCTCGGCTTCCCCCGTGGTGTTGCGGGAGAACGCGACGGCCGCGCCGAGCGTGGAAGCCGGCAGAGCCGCGATTCGATGGCTGGTGAAGACCACCCAGATCGACGCGCTCATCGCTTTCTTGATCACCATGTGGTAGGTGAGGTCGTTCTCGTGCTTGACCATCATGTCGCGGATGGCTTCGGCGGCCCAGACCTGCCCGCCGTCGGAATCGATCGTGAAGACGATGTGCTTGACCTTGTTCTTGACGGCCCATTCGAGCGAGGGCTTGACGCCCATCGGGACGATGTCTTCGCCGAAGGTGCCCGTGAGCGGAATCACCAGGAAGTCGCCGGCTTTGGAGGCGGCTTTCTCGTCGGTCTTGTCACCATCCTTCGAAGCGGGCTTGTCGGTCTTAGGCTCGCCGGTCGCGGGCGTGCCGTCTTTGGCGGGCTCTCCCGCAGGGGTGTCGGTGCGGAGAATGGAAGAGACCCGCGACTTCTGGATGGTGGCTTTGATCGTGATCCCGGTGTTGGTCTTGCCGTCGATCTCGAGATCGTCCTTGGTTTCCTTCAGGATCGTGCCGCGGATCCATGTTCCGTCCGACAGATACACGATGTCCGCGACGGCCGAGCCTGTCCGCCAGAAGGACATCGACAGAAACGCCGCAGCAACCAGCACGATCCGAGACAGACGCATATCCGCACCTCCAAGAAGGGAATGCGGGATCTTAGCCGAGATGGGCCATCCCGCCGATCGCCTTGATGAGCGATCGGGCGGCGGCTCCGCGATGACTCAGCGTGTTCTTCTCCGCCGCGCTCAATTCCGCCGAAGATCGTGTGAAGTCCGGTCCGACGAGGAAAAGCGGGTCATAGCCGAACCCGCCCCCGCCGCTCGCCTTGCGAGCCATGCGACCCTCGAACGTCCCTCGTGCCGATGTCAAGATGGAGGGTTTCTTGCCACCGTGGGACCCGGCCAGAACCATCACACAGACAAATCTCGCCCCGCGGCGCTCGTCTGGAACCGTTTCAAGCTCGCGCAGCACCCGCGCGTTGTTCGCCTGGTCGCGCTCGGCCCGCGAAAGCCCCGTTTCGCGCCCGTCGGTCGAGTAGTGGCTGCTGATCACCCCGGGCTTGCCCCCCAAAGCGTCGATCTCAAGCCCCGAATCGTCCGCAAGACAGAGCAACCCGGTCTGCTCCGCGTATGACAGAGCTTTGATCGTCGCATTGGCTTCAAACGTCGTTCCCGTCTCCGCCGGCTCGACCAGCTTGAGCCCCGGACATGCGTCGGAGAGGCTCCGAAACCGCGCAAGCCCCGGAGCGATCTCGGCAAAAATCGCGTTCATTTCCTCGATCTTGTGCGGGTTGGAGGTGGCGATGACGATCTCAAGCATGCCCGATTGTTGCGCATAAACCGCGCCCAAGCGGGGTAGGATGTTGCGACCGTCAGGAGACCCGCCGTTGACCACCGACCGCGCTTCCACGCTCACCGCCGCCGCGAACGCCCTTGCCGCCCTTCCCCCGACCCGTGCTTTCGTCGGCTTTGACGGGTTCATCGATCTGATCCTTCGGCCGGTCGCCTCCCGCGCCTCGATGGCCGCCGATGACTACACGCCCGTGCGCACGATGTCGGAGTTCGCCGACCGCATCAAAGCCGCCGCCGGCAAGAGCACCAACATCGAGACGGTCCTGCACGAAGCCCGCTTCGGCGGGAACGGCCCGCTCATGGCCGGAGCCCTTGGGTCCCTCGGTTTCTCGGTCACGTACGCCGGAGCCGTCGGAACAGGCGGGGTCAATAGCTCGCTGCACCCGGTCTTCGTCCCCTTCGCCGAACGGTGCTCGCGGGTGGTGACGCTCGCCGAACCCTCGACCACCGCGTGCTACGAGTTCGCGGACGGCAAGCTCATGCTCAACGATCGGACGAACGTTCAGAAGGTCACCCGCGGATCGCTGATCGAAGCTTTCGGGACTGAGGGCCTCCGTCGCGCGGTGGGCGACGCGGATCTGATCGGGCTTGTGAATTGGTCGCTGATGGGCGGCGTCGCCGACTTGCTCGCCTTCTTCGGACAGGAGCTTCTGCCCTCGCTTCCCGCTCCAGCCAAGCCGCGGACGATTTTTGTCGATCTCGCCGACCCCACGCCCCGCTCGCGGGATGAGCTCAGAGCGTGCTTGTTATCGCTGGTCGCGATGGACCGCGTGCCCGGCTGCCGGGTCACGCTCGGGCTCAACCTCATGGAAGCCGAGATCGTCGCGGCTGCGCTCGGCGCGGACGACGCGTTCAAGAACACCACCTCGCGGCGGACGCGGTGCGGCGGGCCGCGGTCGACATTCGTGCGGCGCTCCGCCTGACGTCGGTCGTCATTCATCCGCGCGAGGGCGCCGCGGCCGCGACCGAAAGCGAGTCGTGCTGGTTCGACGGGCCGTTCTGCGAGTCGCCCAAGCTCTCCACCGGCGCGGGGGATCACTTCAACGCCGGGTACGCGACGGCGGCCGCAGCGGGGCTTCCGATTGCTCAGTGTCTCGCGGCGGGCACAGCGACAAGCGGGTTTTACGTCCGGGAAGCCAAGAGCCCGACGCTTGCGGAGCTGGCGGCGTTCCTGCGCTCGCTTGGGTTGGCCTGACGCTTAACTTCTTGCCGGAGCGGACGCGGTCGCTTCGTCGGGCACTGTTTCGACCGTCGGCACCTCGGCTTCGCGGAGGGGGCCCAAGCGTCGAAGCTCGGGGAACGCGGCGCCGATGCCGCCGGCCACGAAGATCGTTCCGATCCCTCCAGCGACCACCGTCAGCACCGGTCCGATCGCCCGTGCGAGAAGCCCGCTTTCGAGGGCTCCGAGCTCGTTGCTGCACTCGATGAAGACCGAGTTCACCGCGCCCACTCGGCCGCGGAGGTGGTCGGGCGTGCGGACTTGGATCAGCACGTGCCGCACGACCACGGACACCTGGTCCATCGCGCCGGCGAGGAAGAGAGCCGCGAGGCTGAGCCAGAGGTTCTTCGACACCCCGAAGACGATCATCGCCACGCCGAACCCGGCCACCGACCAGAGAAGCGTGCGCCCGGACCGGCGAAACGGCGCCCGGTGCGCGAGAAAGATCCCCATCAGGAACGCCCCGATGTACGTCGAAGCCCGCAGCGCTCCGAGCACGATCGCGTCATTGTTCATGACCTCGTGCAGCAGACCCGGCTCCACCGCCGCATCCACCGGCCGATTGGTCAGGATGTCCTTGGCGAAGACCGGCAGCAAGGCCGTCGCTCCGCCGAAAAGCACTGCCAGCAGGTCGAGGGTGATGGCACCGAAGATCGTCTTCTCACGCCAAAGATGGCTCATCCCGGCGATCATCGATTCGAACGTGTACTTGCCGGTCGAGGTGGGTTTAACGAGCGGCTTGATGCCGATCACCGTGATCGCGAAGATCAGGTTGCAGACGGCGCAGAGGAGATACGCGGGCCAGGCCTTGCCGACGAGGTAGATCAGCCCGCCCGCGAGGATCGGCCCCACCATCGCGGAAAGCTGGAACGCCGTGCTCGTCCAGGCCACCGCGTTCTCGAAAACCTCGCGCGGCACGATGGTCGGCAGGAACGATCCGCGAGCCGGGCCGTTGAACGCGCGGCAGCACCCTGAGAGGAGCAGCAGCAGATAGATCAGCCAGATCGACCCTTCCGAGAACGAGACGATCGCCAGAAACGCCGCGCTGACCGCGAACCCCACCTGCGAGATCGCGATGATCACCCGCCGCTCGAAGACGTCCGCGGTGTGCCCCGCCGGCAGCGCGAGAAGCAGCACCGGGAGCACCCGGGCCAGGCCGGTCAGACCCAGAAGCACCGTGCTCCGCGTCTGCTCGTACACCTCCCACCCCACCGCGGTTGCGAGGGCCTGAAGCCCGATCGCGGCGCAGATGAAGCCCAGCACGTACCTCCGATAGTTCGGGTCCCGCAGCGCGGCGTACGCATCGTGTTTCGCGGGCTCGAGCTCTTGACCGGTGGCAGGGGGCATGGGCAGCGGACGGTATACCTCACCCCTGTGCCTATGTTGCAGGCCAAGGTCCGATCAGTCCGCGATTCTGCGGAGCCGGCGGATCGCTTCGTCGATCGTCTCCGGCTTCTTGCAGTACGCGAACCGGGCCAGCGGCCGACCGTGCTCTTCGTTGACATAGAACGGCGTGGGAGGGATCGCCGCGACGCCCGCTTTCTCCGTCAGCCAGCGGCAGAATGCCCGATCATCCGCAAGCCGGAGCCCGCGCGAAACCGGGGTGTGGTCCACCATCAGGAAGTAGGTGCCGTCCGCACGGAAGACGCGGAACCCGATCTCGGCCAGCGCGGCCGAAAGCTTGTCGCGGTTCTCACGGAACATCGCCCGCGTCGAAGCGATCGTCGCCTCGCCGTTCTCGATGATCGCCGCGGCCCCCCACTGCATCGGCGTGGCCGTGGCGAAGGTCAGGAACTGGTGAGCGGCCCGCACGGCTTTGCTCAGCTCGGGCCACGCGACGGCCCAGCCCACTTTCCACCCGGTCAGGTTGTAGCTCTTCCCCAGGCTTCCAAGCGTGATCGTCCGGTCCGCCATGCCCGGAAGCGTGGCCAGAGACAGGTGCGGGTGCTTGTCGTCGTACGTCAGGCGTTCATAGACCTCATCGACGACCGCGATGGCATTGTGCTTCTGGCAAAGGTCGGCGAGCAGGTTGAGTTCCTCGCGGGTAAAGACCTTGCCGGTCGGGTTGTGCGGCGTGTTCAGGAGCAGCACGCGGGTCTTGTCGGTAAAGGCCCGCTTGAGTTCGTCCGGATCGAACCAGAACGGATCGCCGGCTCGGGCGGGAGCCCGCAGCGTCACGACCTTCGGCACCGCTCCCACCATCGCAACCACAGCCCGGTAGCTGTCGTAAAAAGGCTCGAACATCACGACCTCGTCGCCCGCGTTGAGCACTCCCATAAGCGACGCGGGGATGGCTTCGGTGCACCCGCTGGTGACGGTGACGTGTGTTTCCGGGTCGACGTGCGAGCCGGTGCGGCGGTGCCACAGATCGGCGATGGCTTTGTTCAGGGGCGGTGCCCCGAACATGCGGGCGTACTGGTTGTGCCCGGCGTTGATCGCCGCGATCGCGGCATCCTTCGCGACCGCGGGCCCGTCAAAGTCGGGAAACCCCTGCGCGAGGTTGACCGCTTTGTGAGCATTGGCCAGCATCGTCATCTCCGCGAAGATGGACGTGCCGAAGGGTTGAAGCGAGCGGGCGACGTGCATGGTCGATGGTAACCGGCGGCTTCGCCGCCCGCGCGGCCTGAAGGAAGCACCAGCGGGCCTACCGGTCCGTCAACACTGCCACAAGCTGCTGCCCCACGTCAGGCCGGCGCCGAACGCGAGGAACATGACCTTCTGGCCGGGCTTGATACGACCGGCTTTCGCGAGGTCGTCAAGCACCAGCGGCACGGACGCGCCGACGGTGT
>JBIKTT010000076.1:0-7537 GCA_044347925.1 Phycisphaerales bacterium | reverse complement strand
CCGGAGGCGTCTGGTCTCGCGGGCCAGAATGTCCCGCTCTACATCGGTCAGCGACCCCATGCCGCTCGCGGAGATCTTCGCGAGCACCTCGTCGATCCCGAGTTCCCGCTTGATCTCCGGCTCGGGCGACTCCTCCACAGGTTCGACCTCGTCGGCCGATTCGAGATCCAAAGCCGGCGTCGGGGAGGGCTCGGCTCCCGCGATCCAGTCCGGAGGCAGGCCCGGGGACACGTACGCGGGACGCTCCACGAACTCGGAGCGACGAAGCTCAAGCCAGCCGGCAAGGCCGCCAAAGACCGACAGCGCGATCAGCAGCGGCTGTTCCGACGAGATCCCCACGATCGCGAGCAGACCGGCGACGATGATCGACATCAGTCCGACGATCGTCCGCGCCCGCTCACGACGACGGCTGTGCCACGCCCAAACCTCGAAAAGCCGGCCGCCGTCCAACGGCAGCATCGGCAGAAGGTTGAGCCCCGCGACCACAAGATTCGCGAAGTACGCCCACCAGACCACCGCAAGCGGGAACGACTCGATCGATCGCACCACCGCGCGGAAATCAAACGGATTGAACCACATCTGCCGCGGCGTCGCACCCATCGCCCAAAGCGTGATCAGAAGGCCCGTCCCCACCACCAGACTGACCAGCGAGGGTGCAAGCGAGACCAAAAGCTTGGGAGCGAGCGCCCGCGGCGGCGTCGGGCTCACCATCGCGCCCAGCGGCCAGATCACCACGTACTCGGCTTCTCCACCCACGCGACGGGCAAGCCAAAGCCGCAGCGTCTCGCGGAGCATCACCGTCAGCATCACAAAGCCGACGGCCAGCGCGATGTTCTGCGGCCCGATCCGATCCGCCGGGATCGCCAGCATCACCTGCAGCGCGATCCAGAAGACCGTGACCCAGTGCACACCCACGCGGTACCCGCTGAAGGAGACCAGCCCGACCGACCAGGTCAGCGGGTCGTCCCACCGGGCGAAAAGCTGTCCGAAGCTCGGGCGGCCTTCGGAACTCCGGGGCGCGGGGGAAGCCGGCCGGCGCACATCACGCCCGGGCCCGCGCTCGGGGCCGTGCCCGACTCCTGACTTTCCGCTTCGCTCGCTCGGCACTCGTTCGGCTCCGACTGTCCAGAGTTTCCCACAACCCGGACCTCAACACAAGAGCAATTCGCCCCTCCGCCCCGGTCCGATTCCACGCCCGCACCCCACGGTGCTCAGATCAGCCCACGGGCCCTCGCCAGGAGGAGCGTGAGGATCGTCTTTCCGTCCTCGAACCCGCCGGCTTGGGCCCGCCGGACCGCTTCCTCGACGGGGAGCTCCTCCGCGACGAGAACCTCGTCCTCCTCGAGCGCCTGCCCGACGAAGCTGAGGCCGGAAGCGGCGTACGCCCACATGAGTTCATCGGTCATGCCCGGCGTCGTATAAAACCGCGTCAGGGGCGTCAGGGTTGCGGCTTGGTACCCGGTCTCCTCGATCAGCTCCCGGCCGGCGGTGAGGGCGGGATCCTCGCCGGGCTCGCGCGTCCCGGCGGGGAGTTCGAGCAGGTCCCGGCCGATCGAGAACCGCTCGTTGCGCACAAAGACAACGCTCCGGGTGCCGTCTGATTTCACCAGAATGGGCAGAATCACGACCGCACCGGGGTGGCGAACGCACTCGCGGTGGATGTCGGTCCCCCTCGCGGTGCGGAGGGTGATGCGCTCAAAGTCGTACTTCTTGCCCTTGTGCAGGGTCGTGCGCGCGATCTCGGTCATGGTCCGAAGCGGGCCTGTGCTCATGCCGTGAGCGTATCGGACGCGGCCGGCGCGGGTCGGGCGTCCGGCAAAGCGTCCTTCGGGGAGTCGGGCAGGTCGAGGGCGTTGTCGCCGGGACCGCTCGCGGGGTACCGGCCGTTGGTGCGTTCGCGGATGGTGGCCCGGAGTTCGCGGCGCATGGTGTCGATCTCGCGAGCGAGGCGGATCATCCCGGCTTCGGCCCCGTCCTTGACCAACTCGTCGTAGGGGATGGGCCGGCCGTACTTGGCCATGATCGGGCAGCTGAAGGGGCTTGGCTTGGCGCCGGGCTTCCACGCGTCGAAGATTCCCTCGACGGCGACGGGGAGCACATCGCACTTGGCCCGCTTGAGAAGCAGAGCCGTGCCGCGCTTGAACGGGCGGAGGGCGCCGTTGTTCGTGCGCTGCCCCTCGGGGAAGATGACGAGCGCGTGGCCGCGGGCGAGGATCGAGAGGGACGTCTTGATCGCGGTCGTGTCGCTTTGGCCGTCCTCGCGGATCGGGATCGCGTTGAGGGCGGAGATCAGCCAACTGAAGACCTTGGACTTGAAGAGCCCCTGCCGGGCGACGAACGCGACCTGCCGCTGCCCGATGAAGGCACCGATGATGGGCGGATCGAGGTACGACTGGTGATTGGACACGATCAGAAGCGGGCCCTCGGCCGGGACGTTCTCAACCCCGACGACCTTCGCGCCAAAGAACGTCTTGATCACCGCGCGAGCGATGAGACGGCAAACCGAGTAGATGACCGTCTGGGTCACGCTCGACTTGAGGCTTCGGGCTCGGATGCGTTCGAACATCGGTGCATTCTACTCCGCGATGACGCTCGCAACGGCGTTCTCGCTGGTGTGGCTGAGCGAAACATGCCAGCGTGAGACGCCGAGTTGAGCCGCGAAGCGAGCCGCTTCGCCGGAAACGACGAGAGACGGGCGACCGGCGGGATCGCGGACGACCTCGAAGTCGGTCCACGCGATGCCGTCGCGCCAGCCGGTGCCGAGGCACTTCATCGCGGCTTCCTTGGCCGCAAACCGGGCGGCGGCGTGCTCGGCGCACCGTTTCGGGCTTGATTCGCAGTAGGCCCTTTCGGTCGCGGTGAAGACGCGAGCCCAGAACGCATCGCCGTGATCGCGGATCATCTCGGCGATGCGAGCGACCAGCACGATATCGATGCCGTTGGCGATCATGGGTGGGAACTCGACGAGGGCGTGCGAACCACCGGCGGGGACGCGGGTCGCTCAGGAGGCGCGAAGCTCAGGGCTTTGCTTCCTTCTTGGGTTTGGCTTTCTTGTCGGGTTTGGCTTCGACCTGCTTCTCGGCTTTGGGTTCGGGCTTGGGCTCCGCTTTGGATTCCGCTTTGGATTCCGCGGGCTTGGCGGAATCGGCCGGTTTGTCAGATGCGGCGGCTTTCTTGTATCCCTCGGAGCGGTAGTCGGTCTGGTAGAAGCCGGAGCCCTTGAAGACGAGAGCGGCACCGGTGCCGATCAGTCGTTCGAGCGCGGGCTTGCCGCACTCGGGGCATTTCTTGAGGACCTTGGCGGTCATCGACTGGAACTCTTCGAACTCGTGCTTGCAGGCTTTGCAGCGGTACTCGTAGGTGGGCATCGTGGATCCTCACGCGGGGGTGACCGCGACCTTCGCGGGGCGGACGACGCGTTCGGTGCCGCCGGCGGTGATGGTGTATCCGGACTGGAAGCACGACGCGATGAGGCCGGGGCCCACGCCTTCGGCGGCCTGCTGGATGACGGCTTCGTGGCGGCCGGGCTCGAACGTGTCGCCGGGCTGGGGCGCGATGACGCCGACGCCGTGGTTGACGAGGGTCTTCATGAGCTCATCGCGGATGACCTTGACGCCGTCGATGACCTGCGTGACGGAGGCTTTTGATGGATCGACGGTGAGGGCGAGGTCGAAGTGGTCGAGCACGGTGAGCACGCTGGCGGTGACGGAGGTCATGCCCTGGAGCTTGGCCTGCTGTTCGCTCTGGATAGCCCGGCGCTGGCTGTTCTGAAAGTCCGCCGCGAGGCGGAGGTACTTGCTGTTGGCTTCGGCGAGCTCGGCTTCGAGCTTTTCGACGCGTTCGCCGAGCTGAGCCGCGGACTCGACTTCGTCGCTCATGTCCATCCCGGAATCGTTCTTGTCATCTGCCATGGCTTTTCCGACCTTTCAACCGCGTACACACCGGACCACCCCAACTCTATCACCCGCTGAAGGCTTCCTTGACCTTTTTCCAAAAGCCGTCGCGCTCGGGCATGACGCTCTTCTCCTCCGTCTTGGCGAACTCGCGGAGGAGCTCTTCCTGCCGGGCGGTGAGCTTCTTGGGCACCTCGATGAGCACGACGACGCCCATGTCGCCGCGCCGCTGGGACCGAAGGTTGGGAAGGCCTTTCCCCGCGAGTTTGAGCAGGGTTCCGTGCGGTGTGCCGCGCGGGATCGTGAGCATCGCTTTCCCGTCGATTGTCGGCACCTCGACCTCGGCGCCGAGTGAAACCTGGGTGAAGCTGATGGGCATCTTCATGACGAGGTGGTCGCCCTCGCGCTGGTAAAGCTCGTGTTCCGCGACGCGGACGACGACATGAAGGTCGCCGCGCTGTCCCTCGCCGCCGGGTGAGACCTCCTGGGGCGGCGGCTCACCCTCGCCCTGCACGCGGACGGCCTGACCGTCGGAGATGCCGGCGGGGATCTTCATCGAGAGCTTGCGGTTCTTGGGGACGCGGCCCTTGCCTCGGCACGTCTCGCACTTGTCCTTGACGACGCTGCCGCGTCCCTGGCACGCGGGACAGTTGGTCACCATGCGGAACATGCCGCCCATGCCGGTCTGCTGCACCTTGCCCTGACCACCGCAGGTCGGGCACTTGGCGGGCTTGGAGCCGGGTTTGGCACCCGAACCGCGGCAGGGATCGCAGATGTCGGCCCGCTGGAACTCGACATCGCGTTCGCAGCCCTTGAGCACATCCTCGAGCGTGACCTCGACCTCGTATTCGAGGTCGTAGCCGCGGGCGGGACCGCCGCGTCCGCGGCCGCCCCCCCCACCCATGCCCCCCATCCCGCCGAAGAGGTCGCCGAACATCGAGAAGATGTCCTCGACGTTCATGCGGTTGAAGTCATGTCCGGCGTTCCCCGCGCCTCGCAGGCCGTCATGGCCGTACTGGTCGTAGATCTTGCGCTTCTGCTCATCCGCGAGGACTTCATAAGCGGCGGCGGCTTCCTTGAAGTTCTTCTCGGCTTCCGCATCGCCCGGATTGCGGTCCGGGTGGTACTTCATCGCGAGACGGCGATAGGCGCGCTTGATCTCCTCCGCGTCGGCGGACTTGTCGAGACCGAGAATTTCGTAGAAGTCGCGTTGGACTGGCATGGCTTTCACCGATCACCCTAAGAGAAGCTCACCACAGAGGCACAGAGACACAGAAGGGACGAACCGCCTAAATGACGCGACGAACGATACCTTGTTTCAGCACCGGCGTGTTGAAGTTGATCAGCAGCCCGACCCGAAATTTCGACAGTTTCAGATAGGTCAGAAGCTGCGCCTCATGGACCGGGAGGATCTTCTCGACCGTCTTGAGCTCGATGACCACCGCTTCATTCACAACCAGATCCAAGCGGTACCCCACGTCCAGATGCAGTCCCTTGTATGAGACGGGGAGAGAGGCCTGTCTCCGAACCGATAATCCTCGGTCGATGAGCTCAAGGTTCAGGCACTCCTCATAGGCCGATTCAAGAAGGCCGGGGCCAAGAGCCCGATGGACCTCGATGGCACCACCGATGATTTCGGCTGTCAAGGGGTCTCGCTCAACCTCGTACCCATTCATGGCATTCTCTGTGCCTCGGTGCCTCTGTGGTGAATCATGCCCTCCCGCTTTCGCGGGAGGGCGTGGTGACATTCATCAAACCGTCGCGCCGTCGGCCGCGTCGGTGTCATCCTTCAGGTCGGTGATCAGCACGTCCGTCGTGAGCATGAGGCCCGCGACCGAAGCGGCGTTCGTGAGCGCCGTCTTCGCGACCAGCGCGGGGTCGATGATGCCGGCTTTCACCAGGTCGGTGTACTCGCCGGTCGCGGCGTTGAAGCCGTACGACGTGCCGCCCTTGCCGCCTTCCTTCACCTTCTCGACCACGACGTCGCCGTCGTACCCGGCGTTCTCCGCGATCGTGTACGCGCAGGCTTCGACGGCTTTGGCGACGATCTGGAACCCGGTCTTCTCGTCGTCGGTCTTGGCTTTCTTGCTCGCGGTCATGATCGCGTCCTGCGTGCGGAGCAGAGCGACGCCGCCACCGGGGACGTAGCCTTCCTTCGCCGCCGCGCGGGTCGCGTGCAGAGCGTCGTCGACCATGTCCTTGCGGGCTTTCTGGACCATCTCGGTCTCGCCGCCGACGTGGATCATCGCCACGCCGGAGGTGAGCTTGGCGAGGCGCTCCATGAGCTTCTCGCGGTCGTAGTCGCTGGTGCTCTTGTCGTGCTGAGCTTTGATCTGGCCCGCGCGGGTCTGGATGTCGGCTTTCTTGCCGGCGCCCTCGATGATGGTGGTGTCGTCCTTGGTGACGACGATCTTCTTGGCGCGGCCGAGCTCGGAGAGCTCAATCGAGTCCAAGCTGCGGCCGAGGTCCTCGGCGAAGAACGTGCCGCCGGTGAGGGTGGCGATGTCGGCCATCATGGCTTTGCGGCGGTCGCCGAAGCCGGGGGCTTTCACCGCGCAGATGCGGAGCGTGCCGCGGAGGCGGTTGACCACGAGGGTCGCGAGGGCTTCGTTCTCGACCTCTTCGGCGACGAGGAGGATCGGCTTGCTCGCGACCGCGATCTTGTTCAGCATCGGGAGAAGGTCGACGAGGTTGCTGATCTTCTTCTCGTAAAGGAGGATGTACGCATCCTCGAGCACGCACTCGGCCGTCTTGGGGTCGGTCATGAAGTACGGCGAGAGGTAGCCCTTGTCGAACTGCATGCCCTCGACGTAATCGAGCGTCGTCTCGGCGGTCTTGCCGTCCTCGATCTCGCAGACGCCGTCGGGGCCGACCTTCGCGATCGCTTCGGCGATCAGGTTGCCGATGGACGCGTCGTGGTTGGCGGAGACGGTCGCGATCTTGGCGTAGTCGTCCTTGCCCTTGCACTTGGTGGCCATCTGGTCGATGGCGGCGCCCGCGGCGACCGCGGCGGCGGTGATGCCGCGCTGGAGGAGCACGGGATTGGCTCCCACCGTCACGTGGCGGATGCCCTCGGAGAAGATCGCCTGAGCGAGCACGGTCGCGGCGGTCGTGCCGTCACCGGCGATGTCCGCGGTCTTCTTGGCGACCTCGTTGACCATCTTGGCGCCCATCGCCTGGAACGGATCGGGGAGCGAGACCTCCTTCGACACCGAGACGCCGTCCTTGGTGATGGCGGGGCCGCCGTAGGACTTCTCGATCACGACGTGACGCCCGGCCGGGCCCATCGTGCACTTGACCGCGGTGGCGAGCGCATCGACACCCTTCTTCATCTCGGCCAGGGCCGAGTCTTTGAACATCAGTTGCTTGTTAGCCATTTTCAAACTCCTTAGGCACTTGGCACCAGTCGCTTGGCGCTGGTGGAAGGCGCTGTAAATCCGAACTTGCCCGAACGCCCGTGCCTCTTAGCCCTCGATGACGCCGAGCAGCTCGGTCTCGCGGAGGATGAGGTGCTTCACGCCCTTGATCTCGACTTCCGTGCCCGAGTACTTGCCGTAGACGACGGTGTCGCCCTTGCGGACGTTCATCTCGGCGCGTTTGCCGTTTTCGAGGCGCTTGCCCGGCCCGATGGCGACGACCTCGCC
>JBIKTT010000075.1:0-7544 GCA_044347925.1 Phycisphaerales bacterium | reverse complement strand
TTCAGGACCGGAACATCGGCAAGCGTTCCCGTGCCCGAAGCCAGATGGAACTGGTGCTTCTCCCCTTTGGTGTTGACGAAGATCATCGTCGCGTCGATCGGCTTGGCGATTTCCTGACGCCACGCGTCGATGCCGCCGCTCGGCGTGCGCACACCCTTGACGCTCCACCCCAGCGCCTTGAGCGCATCCTCCGTCGCTTTCCCGGCGTACGCGTTCCAGCCGGGGCTGTCGGGATAGCTGTCAAAGATCCAAGCGTCTTTCGCCGTGGTGGGAAGGAACAGCGCCGTCATCGCCCGGTACGCCGCGCCCGCCGTCGAGCCCGAGATCTGCGAACCCCACGCCCAGCGCTTGGGGCCCGGCACCTGCCGGCCGATGCGGTCCGTCGTCGCCATGACGCCTACCGCCGTGCCCGCGATGGTCTGCTGCATCGCCGTGCAGAGCGTGACCGCTTCCAGGTCGTCGCCCAGACCCTTCCACGAGTACCCCGTTCCCTCCGCGAACGTCTCGATGCTCTTTTCGAGCTTCTCGACTTCCGCGACCGTGAAAGCCGCGTCCAGCCGGCGCGTCGACGCGGTCCAGAAGATCGGCTGACCGCGGCCGGCGCTCAGTGCCAGAGCCGCCGTCCAGGCCGGATCGTCTACCGCCGCGACCACGACGCCGGGCGGCGTGAGCTGGAGAGCTTTCCACTCCGCGATGACCGCCGCGCGGTCGAACGTCTTGGTTTCGGTCGCGGGAGCCATCGACCACGCGCGGCCGACCGCCGATTCGACCGCCGCGGGATCCGCGACGCCGTTGCTCCGGTCGGGGGTCTTGGACGCGTACCTCAAAACCTTCTCCGGCTTGAATCCGCGCACGAACCGAGCGATGTTCTCGCGTGCGTTCGGCGTGCCGTCGTCGATGAGCACCGGGAATCGGACCGTCAGTCTCCACATCCCGACCGCTTCGACGTACGACGTCGTGTCACGCACGATGACCACCACCGGCGCGACCGCGAGCTTGGCCTGCACCTGACGGACCCGCATGCCAAGCTTGAGCGACGGAGCGATCTCCTCCGCGGCCGGTCTTGCCGGCGGCTGAAACGCCGCCGCGAGCGAGCTTGTGAGGATGACCGCGGCGATAGAGCCGAAAGCCAGGTGGGTGCGCATCCCCGATAGTATTGATCCGCACCGCTTGCGGTTCGCTCGGCGAGCCCGAATTTCGCGGTCGATTTGGAGTCTCAGCATGGGATGGTTCTCTGACAGCCCCGACCCCGCCCTCATGCTCCGCCTCGCCCGAATCGAGCGCAAGCTCGACGCGCTCATGGCCGCTCTCGACGTCCAAATTCCAAGCGACGGGATGGACGACATCCGCGCCCTCGCCAAAGCGGGCCGAAAAATCGAAGCGATCAAGCTCCTCCGGGATCGCACGGGCATGGGGCTTGCCGAAGCCAAGCAAGCCGTCGACCAGGGGGTCTAAACCCTAGTTCCCCGCCGTTGCGAGCGAGCCGTCCGCGATGATCGTGAACGGGATCGTCCGCTCCGCCTGAGCCCCGCGCTGCCGGTCCTTCACGATCAGCTTGAGGTTGTACGCCCCCACGCTCAGGTTCGCCGGAAGCTCGATCACCGTCGTGATGTAGAAGTCCCGCCGAGGCCGACGCGACACATCCTTCACCTGCGTCTCGCCCCAGCGCTTCTGAAGCGTCGGACGATCCGCATCCTGCCAGATCTCAACCGCTTGGCCGAGGTCCACCGTGTAACGCTCGCTGTCGCCGCTCCCCACCGACTCGATCGTCCGACGGTGCGCGAAGCTGTCCACCTCCGCGTACACGATCAGCGTGTGCGAGGTCCCCGCAAGCAGGTTCCGCGACGGGATCGTGTCGTACTGCCCATACCCGTTCACCTTCGTGCAAAGCTCCGTCGTCGTGATCCGAACGTCTCGGGCCGTCGTGATCGGCGAAGCCGCGTCCGAAAGCGAACGCCAGAGCTTCTCATGATCGCTGAGCAGCGCCGGTTCCGCGACCGTCCGACTCAGCATCTCGCGAAGCACGTTGATCGACTTGATCTGCCGCGGATCCAGAAGGCGCGAAGCGGGCACCGCATCCAGCGACCCAAGCACGCCCGGCCGGATCGTGTCGAGCCACGCCAACGCCGCATAGTCCGCCGCCGGATTGCGGCTCGACGCCGCACGCTCGCGCAGCGCTCGTGCGAGCTCATCGGCCGCCATCGTGAAGCGCTGCTCGACCGGCGCCGTCGCCGGCGCGAGCACCACCGGCTCACCCGTCCCCGTCACCCCCGTCGATCCGGTTGCTCCTCCGGGCGTCGTCGTTGTTGAAGGTGCCGTCGTTTCGCCCGCAAGCGCCGCAAGCCCCGCGCTCGCCGGGGGCGCAACAGCCGGGATCGGCGCTGCGGCGGTGTTCGTCCCGGGCGTGCCTGCTGGCGACTTCAGCGCCGGAGCGTTCACCACGGGCATGTTCACCGGTGCCGCGGGCGGCGCCGGGTTCATGGCCGGGTTCACTGCCGGGCTCGCAGGCTGCGTCGGCGATTGCTTCAAGGCCTGCTGGTTCCGGTACTCCTCCAGCAGACGTGTCTGCTCCGCGATCATCTCCTCGAGCTTCGCGTAACTCGGCTTGGCGTTCGTGGCGGCTTCGCCCTCCGGCTGAACCGGCGGCGTGGCCGCGAGCTCTTCCAGCGCGGCGTTCGCGGTCGTGTTCTCGTTGGCTCCGGCGGGAAGCGGCGTCTTCAGACGACCCTTGGGAATCGCGGCCGTCGGAGAACCCGCGGGCGCGGGGCTCGACATGCACGCGGGCAATCCCGTGAGCAGGCCGGCGGCGGCAAGCAGGACGAGCGGACGGGCGATCTTCATGGGCGCGTCTCCGACGCAAGGTGGGCTCTCGCCCGGGCCGGATCCTCCGGCCGCTTCCTTGGCGATCGGTTCCTTCGACCATCGCACGTCCGAAAGCCCAGTTCCGCCACCCCTCCCAAAACCCGTGCCGGCCAGGTCAACCGCGGCGTTATCGGGCCGCCCGGGGCCTCAGCATCGCCGTCAGCCGCACCGCGACGACCTCCAGCGTGCGCTCGGCATCGCCCAGCCCGGATTTGACCCCCGCGTCCGCTTCGACCGCGAGCTTGAGCGCTCGCCGGGCACCCGCAGGGCCGAGTTCGCGTGCTTTGGCCAAGAGAGCCCCCTGCGCCGGGCCCCACAGGCGGAGGGCGGTCGCGATGTTCCGCTCGTTCTCGCCGGCTTTGAGAGCGTTGGAAGCCGCGTGGAGCTTGCGGGTGAGGTCCATGCACGCCCACCAGAGCAGCACCGGCGACTCGCGCATCACATTCACCAGGTAGCGCTGGCGCTCGATCGCCCCCTCCGTGTGGCCCATGATCAGCGTGCTCTGCCAGTCCCACGCCGATTCCTCGCGCGAGCGGCCGACGACCTCATTGACCATCGCGCCGGTGATCGTCACCGTTCCGCCCGGGCCCGCTTCCGAGACTGCCATCGCCGCGAGCTTGCCCAACTCGCTGTCGATCCGGCCCAGGTCATCGCCGCAGCGCTCGATGAGCGTGCTCGCGGCGTCCTCCTCGAGCGTCGCGCCGTGCCGCTTGCCCGCCCGCCGGATCGCCCACGTGCGAGCCATCGCTTCGCCGATATCCCCGCATTCGACCATGATCCCGACGGCGGCGATCTTGTCGTCGAGCTTGCCCTTGTACCACTTGGTCGCGCGGAGCACAAGCGTCGCGCCCTCCGTCGGCTGCTCGGCGTAGCGCTCGACGAGGGGACGGTTGTCCTCCTTCACGAGCTCTTCGGCGGAATCGACGACGACCATCTTGTGCTGCTGCATCAGGCCGAACGACCGGCACTCATCAAGCACATCCGCGAGCTTGTGCTCCTTGCCGTCAAAGTGAAGCACATCCAAAGCCCCGTGCGCGGCCTGCAGCTTGTCCTTGAGCTGCGTCGTGTACTCGGCCGCGAGGAAGGTGTTGGCTCCGTGAAGCAGCACGACCCGATGCTCGGGCCCGGGCGAACCGGACGATTTGGCGGCTTTGGCCATGGCGCAGGGTACCCCATCAGACCCGACCGTGCGCCGGCAAGATCGACGCGATGAACTGGCTGAATTCTTCCCGCATCGGCAGGTCCATGATGCGCCGGAGTCTCCGCCGCTGGGCCGTGGTCGCTTCGCCGGTTTTGGGATTCTGCGCGGCTTTCTCGTAGTTCTCCCAAAGCACTCCCACACCCCGCCGCTGCCATGGCGGGAGATCGTTGAAATTGACGCCGTGCCGGAACAAGAGCTCGTTTTTGTCCGCGACGGACATCCCCTCCAGTCGGCCGGTCGCACCCGCGACGTCCTCGCCCGCCTCGCGCAGCTTCCAGTAGCACCAGGCGTTCAGCGCGTTGCGGTGCGCGTCCTCGCTCCGCCAGCGAAAGTAGTCAACAACGAGGCTTTCGTCAGGCAACTCGATCACGCGGCAGTCGAACGCGGCGGGCCGGCCGATCGCGACGGAGAACGCTCCGCTTGCCTCGCCCGCGAGAACCGAGGTCCACTTTCGCGTGCTTCTGCCGAACGCGGTCGCATCGCGGCCGAACAGGAGCGAGATCTCGTCGCTCTGCGTATAGCCGAACTGAGCCTGAAACCCGCAGTTCATGAGGTGCTCGACCGTCGCGATCATGGCGTCCCGGAAGCGTTCGTCGAACGGCCGCTCGTACGTCATCACGTCCTTGGTCAACCGCGTAAACCCGCGACCGTCAATGCGAGCGACGAGGTAAACGTTCGGCAACGCGATCGTGTCCCGCGCGGTCTCGTACACCCGCATCTTCGCATCCAGGTCGTCAAATTTCATCACGCCACTCCTCAACACAAAAGCCGCTATCCGTGATCCGCACGTAGAAAAGCTCGTCGAAACCCTCCGCCCGCGAGGGAATCTCCAGCCGCGCCGAAGTCCCCCGCAGAGCGCGTTCGGGGACCTGGACGTCGGCGGGGCGTCCGGCGTTCCTTTCCGCCGCCGCGGTGACGCGTGACTCGAAGTAGTAGCCCTTGACGGCGAACCCGCAAGCCCGCGCGGCCTGGATGTACCTCGCGCGTTCTATCTTCGTCGGATTGGTATTGTCGACAACGAACGGCTGTTTGGCCGCGAGACACGCCTGTACGAGAAGCTCCTCGCGGTGTCGTGTTCGGAGCATGTCGAGGTTAATGCGGATGTGCGTCGAGAAGAACCGCTCCCTGCAGAACGTGCTTTTGCCCGTCGCTTGAATGCCGCACAACACGACCGCTTCCATGCCCACATTGCAATCGATTGGCACCGTCTGTTGTTGAGCGACACTTTTGGTCGCGGCGTCGATCGCCGGAAAGCAAGCAGCCAGTCAAACCAGCACAAAATCCGCCAGCTCGCACGGGAGGTACCGGTCCGTCTCTTCGCCCGTGCGGTATCCCGTCAAGCGGAAGCCGCACCGTTCCAGGATCTTTCGCGATGCCGCGTTGTTCTTGTCCGCAGTCGCGTGAAGCGGTCGCCGGGGTTCGAGCTTGAGGAACTCCGCCAGCGCGGCCGAGGCGATCCCCTTCCCCCAGTGCGACCGGGCGATCCAGTACCCGACGCAGTCGATCTCCGGCTCGCCGGGGACCTCCGAAGCTTGGAAGCACGCGATGCTGCCGACCAGCTCGCGGCCCGCGCCTCCCTCGGCAGGCATCTCGATGACAAACCCGTTCACGCGCGGGTTGGCGAAGATCTTGTCCCACGTGGCGAAGAACGCTTCCCGCGTCCGAGGCTTGGTCCCCGCCATCGCGTTGGACGCCGGATCAGCCTGAAGCTCGAACATGCGGGGCAGGTCCTCGGGTGTGGTGCGGCGGAGCGAGATCGCGGGGGCCGGGTGGGGGGTGGGGTGGGGGACGGGCTTCATGCGCGATCCTAGGAAAGAACGGAAAGAGCACGGGGCTACGGAGGCACACGGAGAAGACCGCGGCGGACGGCGGCGTGAAGAACCCCAAGCGGCCACGACCCGAGCGTTCGCCCAGGTCGTGGATGCTTGGATTCCGGTGGTGAGACCAGCCTCAAGCCGATCTAGCGTCGCCGTCCACGCACGAACCCCATGGCGGCGATGCCGACGATCACGATCGCGCCGGGGGCGGGTATCGTGCTCACCATCGTCAAGTCTCGGAAGTAGGTGACGTCGTCAGAGAAGGAAGCGAAGACGATCTGCGAGCCGCTGAACTTGGAGCTGTACGCGATCTTGGCGACGATTCGGTCGTCGATCGCGGCGTAAGCGACATCCTCACGCACGCTGATCTGGATGCGGTACACGTCGTTCAACATTTTGCCAGGATCGGCATCGATCCGCACCATGTCGACGATGGTGTTGCGATCCCAGCGGGCGAACATGACGCCGATCTCGGGGTCCGCGCTCGCGGTGACGCCGATCCCGCTGTAGCCGGTTTCGGTCGAGTAGCTCCCCGCGACGCCGAAGCCCCAGATGATGGATTTGCTCGCGTCGATGGTGACGGCAGCGTCAAACTGGTAGGGGAAACTCCTTGATGTCGCGCGTCACGACACCGAAGGGACTCATGCCCTTCTCGCTGAACGAGTACTTGGAATCCCAGGCCACCCAGCCTTGGTCATCCCGCAACGGATCCTTGATCACAAAGTCGGCTCGGGCGGTGCCCGGACCCCCGGAAGAGTCGTGGAACCCACCCGTGAAGGCCACGGATGCGACCCAACCCATCACTGCCTTGGCGGCAACGGTGTTGTAGAAATGACGGCGGAACATGGCCGCACTCTCTCTGAAGCCTCGGGGTCCGCATCGGACCTCATCGGCTCCTGTCCAAAGTGTGCCATGCAACAGCCCGCGTGCCATGGAAGCGGGGCGGAACATCGGCGATGACGCCCGCGGGTCCCGTGCGGAGAGAACACGCCTTGCAGACCGCACGCACCACACGGTTCTCAGACGCACCCCGCCAGCGGCGAGCCCTCGACCGGCGGAGCCGTCGGGCGCTTCGCACCGGCCATCGCGTTGGACGCCGGATCTGCCTGAAGCTCGAACATGCGGGGCAGGTCCTCGGGCGTCGTGCGACGGAGCGAGATCTCTGGCGCGGAGTGGGGGGCGGGGTGGGGGACGCGCTTCATGCACGATCCTAGGAAAGCGGGATTTGAACACAGAGCCGTTGAGGAGCGCGGAGGTCAGCGCAGATCGCGCCCGCGGACTCCGTCGATGGTCCACAAAAATCCATACGCCCCACCAGAACCCGGCAGTCCATCGCTCACGGCGTGACGTTGGACGGATCCGTCGAAAAAGTACATGCTTGCCTTGGAGTTCGGAGTCTGGCCAAGCTCGATTCCAAAGCGGGTCTCGGGCTCGGTTGCACAGAACGTCGGAAACTCAAGCAGGTAGGCTTTGGCGCTCGGGAACCGAACGTCCGAGGCATGATGTGGCTTGGGGGCGTAGGTGCCCGGGGTGCTTTCGGCCTGCAGATCGCGCTCGTCCATCCAGACACCTTCCGTCATGAAGTACGCAGGCGTTGGCCATGAGTCCCAGATACTCGGCCCGCCCTGAGGCTGAAACTCGGGCTTGAGCGGGCACCGCATCGA
>JBIKTT010000074.1:0-7679 GCA_044347925.1 Phycisphaerales bacterium | reverse complement strand
CTCGGAACAGGTCCGCGGGCGGTTATTTGTCCTGTCTGGAAAGGTATCGGGGCCCATCGGGCCGATGTATTGAACGTATGAAGACGAAGAATGATGGTTTGGGTGTTGGGTCTGTGGAAGTTGCGGGTGGCGTGACCGGGGACGGTTCGGAACGTCGTCAGCACGCGCGTGCGGCGATTGATCAGCCCGCCAAGGTGTTCCATCGCGGCAGTTGGCGCTACATCGCGGCCCGGACGCGCGATTTGTCCGACGGCGGGGTGTTGCTGGAGTTGCCGGCGGACCGGCCTCTGGCGGTGGGCGACATGGTCGACGTGGCGATCGGCCGGTCGGGCGTGGGCGTGCTCAAGAGCGACGAGTTTGTCTGGGCTCGCGTCGTGCGCGTCTCGGCGTCGTCGCGCGGCGGGTCGCTGGCGGCGGTCTCGCTGACGCGGCCGCTGGCGGCGGCTTCGGCGGCGTAAGGCAAAGAAGCTCACCACAGAGGCGCGGAGACACAGAGGGAAGGCTTGGCGATGGGTCAAGCGGGTGGTGTCGCTGCGCCCGCTCGGCCGCATTCGGGGCACGTGGCGGTCGGTAGCGTCGCGCGACGGTCGTAGCCGCAGCCGGGGCAGAGGCCTGCGAGAAGCCGTTGGCGTTCGCGGACATCGCGAATGCTGCGCGGGATCCAAGCCAGCGAGAGAGGGAGCAGGAGCCAAGCCACCAAAGCCAGCGCATTGTGGCCCACGCCGGCCCAGAGGATCGATCGGCCCTCGGACCTGGCTTCACCTCTTTCGTATCCCAAGTTTTGAGGATGGGCGATCGTCCGGCCGTGTTGCTCCAGAAGAACCACCGCCGCTCGCAACTCGCTGGGTTCAAGCTCCACGCCGCTCGCGAAAGCGGCGCGAACTCGGGTTGTCCTCGTTCGAGCCGTCGGTGCGTACAGCCCCTCCGCGGTCGTCCACTGGGAAACGGTCACCACGGCAACGCTCGCCGCATCGGCCGCGATCTCCCGGCTGAGCTCATCCGCGCTGTCGGCGGGAGTCGCGAGCACACTCCACGCGGAATCGGTCCGCTTGAGGTACCACGTCTCAAGCTGCGGATGCGCTGCAACTCCACGTGGCGGGAACAGCGCTGCTTTCAACGCGGAACGGTCGAGGATCCCACCTCCGCGAGGAAGTGAAGCGAAACTCGCGGCCGCCACGAGCCCGCAGAAGAGCGTGCACGTCGGCGTCTGGATGTGCCGGAGCCAACCCATACGCGATCATTGGGCGGCTGGGTACACTCCGCTCATGGCTGATTCGACGGGTGAACTCACCTTGGCGGAAGTGGCGAAGGTCGCAAAGCTCGCGCGGCTGGCGTTGTCGCCCGCCGAGATGGAAGCGGCCCGCGTCTCGATGTCGGCGGTGCTGGGGTACATGGACAGGTTGCGGGAGCTTGATCTTGCGGGCGTCAAGCCGCTCGCCCATGTGTCCGAGGGCGAGGGGAATCGGCTTCGGAGCGACGAGCCGGGCCAAGCCCTGCCGGTCGAGACGGTCAAGAAGCTTGCCCCGGCGTCGATCGGGCCGTTCATCAGTGTGCCCAAGGTGATCGGCGATGGGGGCGGAGCATGACCATCACCGCCCATGAGATCCGAAAGCGTGTGCTCGCCGGCGAGACGTCGTGCGTCGCCACGACGCGGGAAGCCATCGCCGCCGCGGAAGCTTCGAGCCCGCTCGGAGCGTTCCTGCAGGTGCTCGGGGACGAAGCGATCGTCCGAGCATCCAAGCTCGACGCGATGATCGCGAGCGACCGCGCCGCGGCCGAGCGGCTTCCCCTGCTCGGCGTCCCGGTCGCCATCAAGGACAACATCTGCTTTGACGCCGGCAACACCACCGCCGCAAGCAAGCTTCTGGCCGAGTATCGCTCGCCATTTTCCGCGACGGCGGTCAAGCGGCTTGTCGACGCCGGAGCCGTGATCATCGGCAAGACGAACATGGACGAGTTCGGAATGGGAAGCTCGGGCGAGAATTCCGCGTTCGGCCCGACGCGCAACCCGTGGGATGCCGAGCGTGTCCCGGGCGGCAGTTCGTCGGGCTCGGCAGCGGCGGTCGCGGCGGGAATCGTGCCCGTGGCCCTCGGAAGCGATACCGGCGGGTCGATCCGCCAGCCCGCTTCGCACTGCGGCGTCGTCGGGTTCAAGCCCACGTACGGCCGCGTCAGTCGGTACGGCCTGATCGCGTACGCGAGCAGCTTGGACCAGATCGGAACTCTGACGCGGAGCGTCGCCGACGCGGCTTCTTCGCTTGCCGCCATTTCGGGCATCGATCCACATGACGCGACGAGCAGCGCGCGGCCCGTGCCGGCCTACGCGAGCGAGTGCGATCAGCCGATCGCGGGCTTGCGTATCGGCGTGCCTGCGCAGGCCCGAAGCTCGGCGAACGACCCGCGGGTGACCAAGGCTTTGGAGAAAGCCCTGTCCCTCTACCGGCAGCAGGGCGCGACGATCGTCGACATCGAGCTTCCGACGATCGATTACGCGATCGCGGCGTACTACATCGTCGCGACGGCGGAAGCGAGCTCAAACCTCGCGCGGTTCGACGGCGTGCGGTACGGCAAGCGGGCGACGCTCGGGCCCGGTGAAGGCCTCATGGAGCTTTACTGCAAGAGCAGAGCCGAGGGCTTCGGCCCCGAGGTCAAGAAACGGATCGTGCTTGGGACGCACGTGCTTTCGAGCGGGTACTACGACGCGTACTACGCGACGGCGATGAAAGCCAGGCGGAAGATCAAGGGAGATTTCGACGCGGTGTTTGCGGAGAAGGGCCCCGCATGCCACGTCATCATGATGCCCGCGAGTCCAGGCCCGGCGTTCAAGCTCGGCGAGAAGACGACGGACCCTCTCGCGATGTACCTTGAGGATGCGTACACGGTGCCGGTCAATCTCGCCGGGCTTCCGGCGGTGACGGTGCCGGTGGATGGCCCGCTTCCGATCGGGGTGCAGCTGATCGGTCCGGCGTTCGGCGAGAGCACGCTCTTGCGGGCCGCTTCGATGCTTGAGCGGGTCACGGGGTGGTCGGGGCGGACGGCTCTGCTTGCTTCTGCCGTTCGATGACGGGTGGGCGGGCTTTGAGAGCTTTGGCGGGGTCGCCGCCGTAGATGGTCCACGGCTTGAGGTCGTGGAAGGCGGTGCCCTTGCTTCCCAGGAGCGCCCCTTCGGCGACGTGCACACCCGGGCCGACGAAAGCGTCGGTCGAGATCCACGCATCGTCGTCGATCGTGATCGGTGCCGGGCCCGCGCTCTTGGCGTAAAGCTCAGCACCGGGGCCCATGGCCGCCGCGAAGAGGGTCGCGTGCTGGCTGATGGTGACGAAGCGGCCAATGGTGATCGGGGCGTCGGCTTGGATCACGGCGCCGTTGCCGATGGATGATTCCTCGCCCATCGTGAGGTTCCACGGAGCGGAGATGCGGGCGGAGGCGCGGATCCGCGTCGCGTCGGCCAGGTTCGCTCCCCAGGCGCGGAGGATGCGGCGGCGAACACCGTACCAGTTGTGGAACGTGAGCCGCAGCAGTTTCGCACCGATCGGATTCCAGAGGGCTTTGGGAAGCATGTCAGAACGGGATGTCGACGTTGAACGTGAAGATGCGGTCGCGGTCCCCGTCCTCCTTGACGATCGGGAAGCCGAAGTCGAACGCGAGGGGGATCGGGCTGAGGGCTTCGACCTTGAGGCGGATGCCCACGCCCACCGAAAGCCTGTAGTTGGCGAGTGAGACGGCGTTGTTCACCGTGCCCGAGTCGGCGAACGCGACCAGCGCGAGCGTGTCCTCGTAGATCGGCTGCTTGACTTCGGTGGTCTGGTTGAACGAGAAGATGCCGCCGACGGGGTCGTCGCCGATCTGCCCGTTGTCGGCGCGGATGCCGCGCGGGGAAACCGTGCGGAAGCCGAAGCCGCGCATGTTCGAACCGCCCAGGTAGAACCGCTCGAAGACCGGCACGTCAGACACGTCCTGCGGGATGTAGCGGGTCTTGGCCTGAAGCGAAAGCACGGTGCGGCGGCCGAAGAAGTCCTCGTACAGCGGGATGTAGATGCCCGCTTCGGCGGCGAGGACGGTGTAGGTGAAATCGCCGCCGAGAAGTCCGGCCTGTTCGAACCCGAACTGAAGCTTGTTGCCTTTGGAAGGGATGATCGGGTCGTCGAGGGTCGTGCGCGTGAGGGTGATTCCGGCGGTGGTGAGGACGTTGGGATCCTGAACCGCGAAGTAGTCGACGGGGCTGTCGGGCTCGATGTCGTTGAGTTCGGCTTGCTCGATGCGGAGCGGCGCGGAGAGGTTCCAGCGGTCGCCGAGGCGGCGGGTGACGTTGATCTGGGTACCGAGGCGCTGCTCGTCGTACTCGCGGTAGTCTCGGGCTTTGTAGTACGCGGCGATGCCGGCTCCGGTGTTGGTTTCGAAGAGGTTGGGCTCGGAGAGGGAGATCTGGTACGTCTGGGTGACGTTGCCGGGGAGGACGTCGACGGAGAAGACCTGTCCGGCGCCGCGGAACGCGCGGCCGGCGAAAAGCTCGCTGAAGGTGTCGGGCGTGTCGGCGACGTCGAAGTTCCGCTGGCGGAACGTGATCTGCGCCGTGGCGCCGCCGTCGGAGCCGATGATGCCGCCGACGATCACCGCGCCCGTGTTGGTTTCCTGGACCGTGACGAGCACGTCCCGGTACTCGGGCTCCTCGGGGTCGGGCTTCTGAAGCGTGATCTTGACCGAGCCGGGCGCGAAGAGCTGGGTTCGCTCGATCTTCTTCTGTGTGAACTCGACCTGCGAACCGTCGAGAGGTCGTCCGGGCTCGAGGGCGATCTCGCGGCGGATGACCTTGTCCTGGGTGATGTCGTTGCCGACGATGCGAAGCTCGCCGACCTTGTACGGCTGCTTGACGCCGCGGATCACGACGAGCACGTCGACGAACGGCTGCTTCTCGTCGCGGAGGTCACGGCGGATGATGCGGACCTGGCTTGAGAGTTGGGGGTCGGGCGTCGAGGGCGCGTCGGGGTCGCCGCAGTATCCGAGCTTGCCGAGGGCTTCGATGATGGCTTGAGAGCTCTTCTCGAGCAGGTCGGCGGAGTAGACGTCGCCGGGCTTGATGAACATGTGGCCCATGATCTGCTCGGTCGAGAGCGGGCCCGGGCGGACGGCGCGGAACTTCTTCTGCGGACCGTCGTTGAAGGGTTCGATGAAGCCGGCGGGGCCGGCGAACTCGCGGGCTTCGGCTTCGGTCGCGAAGGTGTCGCGAAGCTCGGCGAACTCGACCTCGACGTTGCGGAGGGTGTAGGGGACATCCTCGTCGATGATGAAGGTGACGGTCGCTTCCTTGGAGTCCGGCGAGGTCTGGACGGAGTGGTCGACGCGGGCGTTGAGGTATCCGCGGTCGCGGTAGTAGTTGCGGATGATCGCGGAGTCGGCTTCCAGAGCGTCGGTATCGAGCGGGCCGGATTCGAGCGGCCAGAAGTACTCGCGCGTCTTGATGTCCTTGCGGAGCTCGGACTCGGTGAACGACTTGTTGCCGTCGAACCGGATTTTCCGGACGCGGGTGCGTTCACCCTCGGTGATCTCGAAGAGCACGACGTTGGCTTTGGCCAGTTCCTCGCGGTTCACCCGGACGGCGGCGAGGTAGTATCCCTTGGCGCGATAGACGGCTTCGATGCGCCGCGCGGCGCGGTCAAGCTCCCATTCGTCGATGGGTGTGCCGACGAGGATGTCGACCTCCTTGGCGATGTCCGTGTCGGAGAAGATCTTGTTCCCCGCGAGCTGCACGTCCGCGATGATGTTCTGGGGCAGGACGGTGTAGAACAAGCGGACCGAGCCGTCCTCGAGAAGCTGCGCCCGAACGTCCACCTGCTTGAAGCGGGCCAGACGGTTGATCCGAGTGATATCCGAAGAGATCTCTTCGCGGCTATAGGGCGAGCCGGGACGCGAGCGGATCTGGTTGAGCACCAACTGTTCGAGCGTCGCGTCTAGAGCGGCGAACCCGGGGTCCTGGCTTGCGGGGTCGCCGGCGGCCACCGCCCGGGGCGCGGGCTGGCGGATGACGACTTCGCGGATCGGCCGCCCGTCGAAGGAGTCCGGCTGCGTGCTGGAGACCGGCGGCGGGTTCGCGGTGCCGGACTGCGCGGCGGCGGCACCGGCCCAGGCCATGCCCGCCAGTGCGGCGATCGCTGCGGGGGTCGCCCAAGCCGGTCGAGCAAGACCGCCCGCGCGGACGGTGCGGGACGGGACGGGCGACGCATTGAGGTGGGTCGTGATCTTCAAGTTGGGAGGACAATAACGGAACCAAGGCCGGGTGACAAACCGGGCAAGCCTCGGACCGTCAACACGTCGGTGGTCCCATGGGAATCTTTGGGATTGTCGCTCTGTGTTCGGATTCTGTCACTTTCCCCGGGCACGCTGTAGGTGATATGCCCTATGCTGCGGCCCCTCGGTTCTCGGGATCCGTCTGGCGTCAGGCGGGGGTCGGGAGCAATCCGCCAAGGATGGCGGTTGGGCGGGGGGCCCGGTTCGTGAAGGGACAGGATCGCATGATTCGTGTGACGGGTGTTGGTCGCCGGTTGTTGCTGGTGACAGTGGGGCTGAGCGCGGTGGGGCTCGGGTGGGTGCTGCTTTTCAAGGTGACTTCGCCGGGCGTCGCGGCCAGGCTGGCGACGGGCCCGCTTGCGGCGGTGATCGCGTTGCAGGTCCTCCCGGTTCTCGCGTGGGCGGCGTGGCGGATCGATCGTGGTTCGCAGGCGCACGGGGTCGAGGAGCAGGCGATCGAGCAGCCGGTGCCGGAGGCGGCTCTGGTCGAGCAGGTCCCGGCCGCGACGCAGCCGGTCGCGGAACGGCCCAAGGTCCGGAACGATCAGGTCATGCCGGTGCACCGGGTCACGCACATGCCGCGGACGCGGACGCGGACGGTGGCCCGAGCGACCGATCAGGCCGTCGCGGGCTGAAGCTTTTGAGCAGGAAGAGGGTTGTGGTCGCGGGACGTCAGCTCGGCAGGGGTTGGTGCTGGTGCCCCTCGTGGTCGTCCGTCCCGTAGTGCTCGATCTCTTCGGCGAAGAGCTCCTGCGTGGAGGTCTCAGCGTCGACCTTGAGCATCAACTGCTTGGTCATGACGGAGAAGATCAGCAGGTAGGTGATGTTGCCTTCCATGCGCGAGACGATGTGCCATTCGAACATCGCGCCCAGGAAGTACGCGACGTTGAAAGCCAGGATGAGGTCGACGATGCGGCGGTGCTGCGCCGGAACGTGCTTGCGGTAGCGCAGCAGCCGGACCATCAGCCCGATGCTGACGAAGAGAAGCGTGAGCACGAGGGTGCCGACGAAGACGCCGTACGCACCGAAAGCGACGAGGTAGCTGTTCTCGTTGGCGCGGGTCTCGTTGAACCCCGATCCGAAGATGGGGTTCTGGAAGGCGTCTTCGAGCAGGATCTTCCACACCGTTTCGCGGGTGTTCTGCGTGGAGACAAGCCGCTCCACGGCGCTGCTTGAAAGGCCGAGGGAGCCGGCGAGCTGATAGCCCGCCAGGAGCACGACGGCGAGCACGGGCAGGAGAAGCACGAAGCGGCCGATGCGGGAATAGAGCACGAAAAGTGTGCCGGTGCCGGTGACCAGAATGCAGGTTCGCGAGCCCGTCCAGAGGCAGTACGCCGCCATGATCGAGAGCGTGCCCAGCCAGATCCACCAGAGCTTCTTGAGCCGCTCGTTCA
>JBIKTT010000073.1:0-7703 GCA_044347925.1 Phycisphaerales bacterium | reverse complement strand
TGATCGCCGTGACGTCGATGCTTGTGGCGTGCATGGGCGTGGCGAACATGATCGTGGCGGCGATTGACGCGAGGCAGTTTGAGTTCGGCGTGCTGCGAGCGGTGGGGGCCCGGCGCGGGATGGTGCTCCGGCTGGTGCTTGCGGAAGCGGTGATGGTGTCATTGGCGGCGATGGTTCTGGGCACCTGCATGGGATTGCAGGCGGTGTGGGCTGGGCAGATCGTGGATGAGATGCTGCTTGGGATTGAGCTTGATGTGAGGCCGCCGTGGGGCCCGATCGCGGCGGGGTGCGGGATCGTGCTGGTGATGGCGATGGGGGCGGCGGCACCGGCGGTGATCGCGTTGTCGCGGCGGAAGCCGAGGGAGCTTCTGGCGGCGGTGAGGGGTTAGGCTCGTGAAATCGGGCGGGAGCGATCCTGTATAATTCCCTGGCGGGACGCGGCTTGCGGTCCGCCGGAGGAGGCACCATGGACATCCGAAGCGAAACCGTGATGATGTATGACGCGCAGAAGAAGTCGCTCATCGTCGCGTATCTGCTCTGGTGGTTTCTCGGGTTCTTCGGCGTGCACCGGTTTTATCTTGGCGCGGTGGTGAGCGGGGGGATCATGCTCGGGCTGGCTCTGGCGTCGATGTGCCTGACGCTTATGGTCGTGGGGTGGATCGGGATCGCGGGGGTCGGGCTTTGGTGGCTGATCGACGCGCTGCTGATTCCCGGGATCGCGAAGGAGTACAACCTCAAGCTGATCCAGTCGCTGAAGTAGTGGCGCGCGGGATCAGCGGCCCGGCTTGGGCCCGTCGAGCGTTTCGACCCTGAGCACGATGGTTGGTTCGACGGGGATGTGCTTCATCTCGCGGGCGGGAAGCTCGTAGAGCTTGCCGGAGGCGATCTTGTCGACGACGTCCATGCCGGCGATGACGCGGCCGAAGACGGCGTAGCCGGCTTTGCCGCTGACCTCGCGGGGCGTATCGAGCTTGGTGTTGTCGATGAGGTTGATGTAGAACTCGCGGGTGGCGGTGTCGGGGTCGGTGTCGCGAGCCCAGGCGATCGTGCCGCGCGAGTTCTTGAGGCCGTTCTGC
The DNA here is from genome assembly GCA_044347925.1 of Phycisphaerales bacterium. Lineage (GTDB taxonomy): Bacteria > Planctomycetota > Phycisphaerae > Phycisphaerales > UBA1924 > UBA2396. The sequence continues at coordinate 6,627 of JBIKTT010000073.1, read as the reverse complement.
CACTCGTTCTTGATGGTCGGGGAGCCCTTGAGCTCGACGAGAGCGGTCGTGTAGCCGCCGCCCTGGATCACAAAGCTGGGCACGGTGCGGTGAAAGATCGTGCCGTTGTACTCGCCGCGGGTGGCGTAACCCAAGAAGTTCGCGACGCCGATGGGGGCCCGCGTGGCGTCGAGCTCAAGGTCGATGTCGCCGGCGGTGGTCACGAGCCGGACGAAGCGGAGGTCTTCGCGGGCGGGCGTCTTCGCTGCGTCGCGAGTGGCGGATGCCGAGCAGCCGACGAGGCCGACGAGCGGGAGGGCGAGCGCGAGCAGGAGCGAGACGAGGATGGTTCGCATGGCGGCATTCTACCGGACTCGGCGGACCGTGCGACCGCAGCGGCGGTTCGGGGATGTGATACGCTCTTGCTATGAATGAGCCTTGGATGACGATGGTGTATTCCGCTCTGGTGTCGGTGGCGTGGACGCTTTGGGCGGCGGTGGTGATGACGAACATCGGGAAGGTGTCGGCGGGAGCGGCGGCGGCCTTTCGTCGGGCGCCGATGCTTGATCTGCTGGTGGCGGGGACGACGTGGATCCCGTGGGTGGTGCTCGGCGTGGTTGCGTCGCAGCGAGCGGATGTGCCGTGGTGGGCGGGGTCGGTGGGGGCGCTGGCGGGGCAGATTGTCGGGCTTCAGCTTTGGTGCTGGGGGCATGAGTTCGCGAACCGGGAGAAGGTGAAGGGTCCGCGGATCGTGCGGTATCTGAACCGGCGGGTGGGGCGGTTCCGGAATCACGCGGCGCTGTGGATCACGGCTCTCGCGTACCCGATTTTCTGGGGCATCCGGTTCGGCGAGGTGTTCATCTATCCGTGGCTGGTGTGGACGGTTCGGCTGCCGCGGTACAAGCAGGCCGAGTGGATCAACGTGAGCCGGACCAAGTTCGACGGGCTTGTGGGGCACGACCTGATCTGGTGCTTGTACTGCGACTGGATGACGGGCGTGTACTCGCTCGGAGCGGAGATGCTCCGGAACGTCGAGAGCTTCTGGTGCCCGATCCGGTTCTACGACGGGAAGAAGTGCGCGAACTGTAAGGTGGATTTCCCGGACATTGATGGCGGCTGGGTCGCGCCGGAGGGCACGATGGGGGATGTCGTCGAGACGATGGCCAAGCAATACGACGGCGGGGACCACTCGTGGTTCGGGCATCCGAGGCGCGTCGGGCTCACCGTGGAGGGGAAGAGTCCTTCTTCGAAGGCTTGACGAGGAACTCCTGGATGAGAGCTCCGCACGCGGCGTCATTGCCCTTGGCGGCCTGACCGTCGCCGAGGTTGCACGCGACGACGATGGCGAAGCGGCGCTCGGGCGCGATCCACGTGACGCAGTGCCACATCGTGTTGCTTCCGCTATGCGTGAGCACGAGGCCGGTGTCGGCGGGGCTCGTGCCCTTGGCCCACGAGCGGGTTGCGACGCCCCATCCCGCGGCGTAGCGGTTGGCGTCTTTGTCGGACGCGGCCGGGTATGGCTCGTGGAGCCTGGCCCACGCGGATGCAGGCAGCAAGCGAAGAGCGGGGGAGTCGCTTGGGTTCTTGATGGCGGCGTGCGCGTCGGCGTGGAGCGCGGCGAAGCGGGCCCAGTCGGCGATAGACATGTGGACGGTGCCGGCTGGGGCGATGGCGGGTGGGTTGTCCGCGCCGGGGCCGGGGGGAAAGGCTTTGCCGTTTCGGTGGCCGCGCGGCTGTGAGACGGTCTTGGCGTCGCCAGGGGCGCCAAAGCCGGCGGTCGTGATGCCGACGGGCTGGAAGAGGCGGGTCTGGATGAGATCTTCCCAGCTCTTGCCGGATTTCTTCTCGAGCATCGCGCCGGCGATCGCGAAGCCGGCGTTGGAGTAGATGAACTTGGAGCCGGGCGCGGCTTGGGGTTCGCTCGCGACGACGCCGGCGAGGAGCGCGAGCCTCGCTTCGGTCGGGGTGCCCTTGAAGTCCCACAGCTTGGCCCAGAGACCGCCTTCGTCGAGGCTGGTGGGGGCTCCGCTTCGGTTGGTGAGCAGTTGGCGGAGCGTGACCGCCTTCCACGCATCCTTCATCGCAACGTCGGGGAAGACATCGGCGAGCGTCGTCTCCCAGGCGATCTCTTTCTTCTCGATCATGACGGCGGCGAGCGTGCCGGTCATGGCTTTCGTACAGGAACCGAGGTGCCAGAGGTCGCCGGTGGTGACGGCTTCGGACTTGTTCAGTTCGCGGATGCCGGAGGTGCCGACGGCGATGATCTGCCCGTCGCGGACAACGGCGGCGGCCATGCCGGGGATCGCGTGCTTGGCGATGAGGGGAGCGAGCAGGTCGGAGATGTCACGCGGCGTGCTGGTCGCGGGAGCAGCGGCGGGCGCATCGGGCTGCGGCTTGACATCGAGGGATGCGGGCTGGGCGAGAAGCAGTGAAGCCAGCAGGATCGAAGCGAGCATGCCATTTCTCCCGGGGTTTCGTGGGACGGGGAAGCGTCAGGTCTTGACCGTTCCGATGAGTTCGCGGATGTTCGCCGCTCCCCTCCGCTTGACCCACGATGCGAGGCCCGAAGCGATGTGGATCGGCGAGCGCGGGTCGGCGAAGAGGCCAGTACCGATCTCGACGGCGGTCGCTCCGGCGAGGATGAACTCGGCGGCGTGTTCCCAGCGCATCACGCCGCCGATGCCGATGATCGGGACGCCCGCGTCCTTGCAGATGCGGCGGTACGCGTCGTAGACGAGCTTGACGGCGATGGGGTGGACGGCGGGGCCGGAGAGGCCGCCGGTGATGTTGGCGAGCTTGGGCGTGCTTGTCTCGACGTCGATCGCCATGGCCGGGGTCGTGTTGGCGAGGCAGACGGCGTCGGCACCGGGGCGTGCGTTGGGACCGGCGGGTGCGCCGCCACCCTCGATCGCGGCGCGGACGAGGTCGACGATGCCGATATTGGCGACGGCGATGGAAACGGGGCTGAGCTTGACGAAGAGGCGGGTGCGTGTGAGGACGGGGCGGACGGCTCCGATCAGTTCGCGGAGCATGGCGGGGTCGGCTCCGAACTCGCAACCGCCGTGGACGTTGGGGCACGAGACGTTGAGCTCGACGGCACCCATCTGCTCGATCTCGTTCATCCCCGCGGCCGCGACGACGTAGTCATCGATCGAATAGCCCGCGATGGACCCGATCACGCGCGTCGGGACCGACGGCACGCGCGGCGCGACCTTAGAGAGGAACGCATCCAAGCCCATGTTCGCGAGGCCGATGGCGTTGAGCATCCCGGCTTCGGAGGGCAGGATCCGCCAGGTCTGGTTCCCCTCGCGCGGGAGACGCGTGATGGACTTGGTGACAAGCCCGCCAACCTTGGCGAGATCGACCACATCGTTCATCTCATCAAGCGTCCCGGCGGTGCCGGCAGCGAGAATGACAGGGTTCCGCAGGGCAAGCCCGGCGAGGTCGGTCTTGAGGATGTCGGCGTCGGTGGGCACGGAGCGATGGTAGAGCGGCGGGGGTTGGGGGAGTGGGGGGTGAAGGGGTGAAGGCGTCAGGGGACATCGCGTTGTGCTTCGATGCGATCTGACGAGCTCCCTGCTTGCCAGCCCGAAGGGCTGAACGTCCGTTGCCGGGGGTCAAGCGAGTCTTCGAGCGCGACCCCCGGAACGCTTGCGATCTCGTGCCAGACCCCGAAGAGGTCCATCAACCCCATCGCGGGAGCAGCCTTTCAGGCTGCAAGCCACAAATCGCAGCCGTCCGGGGGTGTCGTCGGCAAAGCCTCCTCCACCCCCGGCTATGGACGCCCAGCCCTTCGGGCTGAAAGGCGTTGGTGTGGTGTCGGTGCCGCGTGTGCTTTCACCGTTTCGACGCCGGCGGCTCCATTGGCGAAGGGAGCCCGTGGCGGCGGCAGATCTTCCGGATCGCTTTCTCGCATTCTCGACGTTGCCACGCCATCGGGACGGTCGTCGCGAGCTCGGAGAGCCTGGGAATGTCCTCGGGTGTGCCTGAGGTGCCCAAGCCCGTTGGTGCGTGCCCGGGGAGTTGGTCGAGGACCGCCAGCAGCACGCGCCGTGCGAACGGCTTGGGACACTTTTTGGCGATCCCCTCGCAGAGCATTTGTCTGCCCTCGCCGAATGACTCGTTCGTGAGAGCCCGCTCGAACCACTCGCACGGCACCTTTGCTTTGCTTCGGCGAATCGTTTCGCCCGATTGCCAGCGATTGTGTTCGTGGCGATCAAAGTAGTCGCAGAGCACGCCGCCATCGAATCGGCAGGCGGCAGATTCAAGAATTCCGAGTAGGATGCTTCCCTCGTGGTTGTCCGTCGAGGTGGCGAGGTATTTCAGGACGACCGCGACAGCCTCCGCCGTTGCATCACCGCCGCCCGTGTCCGCCATGGCGAACGGCTTCGCAAGGCCGCTTGCTTGGCGGAGTTCCGCTTCGATGATCTCCAGTCGCTGCTCTGCGGGAGTGGTCATGCCCCAATTCCTTCACGACATCACGCGGAGCGATCGGTCGCGGCCGCGGTCATCGCTTGCAACGGAGTATAAGGGTGAACCGAGTGTGGCACAGGTTGAGGGTGCCATCAGTTGATGGCACTTCGGGCTGGGAGGCTTGCACGTGATATCGATGCCGCGTGTGGTTTCACCGTTTCGACGCTTGCGGTTTCGTGGATGTCGATCAGCAGCCGGTCTCGAAGGCCGTGACGAAGGCGTCGTAGTCAAAGAAGTCGACGAAGCCGTCGTTGTTGAAGTCGGCACCCGCTCCGGTCCCCGTCGGGCAGTCGGCACCTTCATAGCACGCGACGAAGTCGTCGTAATCGAAGAAATCCGTGAACCCGTCACCGTTGAAGTCGGAAGCGCAGTACGCAACCCAGCGGAAGGTCGCTCCGAAGTCGGCGCTCGTGCTTCCCCATTCCCACGAGGGGTCGACGGACGCGTCGGCGGCCATGTGAAGCTCGTACGTGCCCGGATTGAGGATCCCGGCATCATCGATCGTCGATTCCGCCATGAACTCGTTGTACTGGTGCACGACCGTGCCGCCCGGGCCGAAAAGTGTCACCAGCGCCGACCCGGAGTTGGCGCGGAGCGAGCCCGTGAGCCAGTACCGCACCGGTGCATCGATTCGGAAGACGATCTCAAAGCCGGACCGGCCGTTTGACGTGGAGAGGTCGCTTTCGGGGCCGGGGGTGGTGCTCGCGCCGCCTTGGCCGACCGCCCAGAAGCGGTCCTCGCTGATGCCGCTTTCCTGCGTGCCCACGCCGCATCCGGTGTTGCCCAGGGGCGTGGTGACGCAGGCGACGCTGACGCTTCGGAACGTGCTCAGGCCCGCGTCGGACTCCTGCCGTCCGTCGCTGACGGTGTCGCCGCTCGCGGAAGCGGCGGTGGCCCGCCGGGTCAGGAGCGGGGTGACCTGTCCGAAGCAGACCTCGGCCGTGGACAGACAGCAGACCAGCACCGACGCGGTTCGAACGTTCATGCGACCCTCCTCTTAGCGGTGTGCAGTGTAACCGAGCCGGGCTTGGATACGAACGGTTGTTTTCTTGCGGCCGCCGGAACGCGAGGAACGCCGAAGCGGCCGGTGCTTGGCACCCAGTGAAAAACCCCGCCGGAGCGGGGTTGTTTGGAGTGCTTGGATCAGGCTCGGGCCGTCGGGCGATTATTCCTCGCCTTCATCCTCATCATCGCCGCCGTGGTTGATGGGGCCGGCGGGCTGGGTGGACTTGATCGCGAGGACCTGCTTGCGGATCTCGGCGGCCATCTCGGGGTTGTCCTTGAGGAACTGCTTGGCGACTTCGCGGCCCTGGCCCATGCGGACTTCGCCGTAGTTGAACCAGGAGCCGGACTTCTGGCAGACCTTGGCTTCGACGGCGACGTCGAGGAGGTCGCCGGACCAGGAGATGCCCTCGGTGAACATGACGTCGAACTCGGCTTCGCGGAAGGGGGGGGCGATCTTGTTCTTGACGATGCGGGTGCGGGTGCGGCTTCCGACGACGATGTCGCCCTCTTTGATCGCGCCGATGCGGCGGATGTCGATGCGGACGGACGCGTAGAACTTGAGGGCGCGGCCGCCGGTGGTGGTCTCGGGGCTTCCGAACATCACGCCGATCTTCTCGCGGATCTGGTTGATGAAGATGACGGTGCAGTTGCTTCGGGCGATGACGCCGGTGAGCTTGCGCATCGCCTGGCTCATGAGGCGGGCCTGGAGGCCCATGGAAGCGTCGCCCATCTCGCCTTCGATTTCGGCTTTGGGGACGAGAGCGGCGACGGAGTCGACGATGATGACGTCGACGGAGTTGCTTCGGACGAGCATCTCGCAGATCTCGAGAGCCTGTTCGCCGGTGTCGGGCTGGCTGACGAGGAGCTCATCGACGTTGACGCCGAGCTTGCGGGCCCAGGTGGGGTCCAGGGCGTGTTCGGCGTCGATGACGGCCGCGACACCGCCGTCTTTCTGGGCGTTGGCGGCGACGGTGAGGGCGAGGGTGGTCTTGCCGCTTGATTCCGGGCCGAAGATCTCGACGATGCGTCCGCGGGGGATGCCGCGACCGCCGAGGGCGAGGTCGACGGAGATGGAGCCTGTGGAGATGCCGGGGATGGCGAGAAACTGGGCTTCGTCCAGCTTCATGATCGCGCCCTTGCCGAAGGCCTTCTCGACCTGCGACAGGGTGT
>JBIKTT010000071.1:0-7910 GCA_044347925.1 Phycisphaerales bacterium | reverse complement strand
CTTTGTGATGGGGATGGCATAACGGGAGAGTGAATCAAATGGCAAAGTTGAAGATTAAAGAAATCCAACAGTTGGCCAAGCAAATCGTCTGCAAGTCGGTTGGCGGAATCCGATACGGCGAACTAGTGAAGCAGATTGGCGATGCAAATCCAGAAACGCCAAGAAACTCTGTACACGGAGCGGTTTGGGACCTCGACAAGACCTATGCCGGGGAGATCTCCAAGCCCAGTCGCGGTTTGTTCATTGCCATAAAGGCGATGGACATCAACGAAGCGACCCAGGCAAAGAAGAAATCGATTGAACCGAGCATCAAGGAAAGTGAGTTCTACGATTCGTTTGCCGAGTGGCTCAAGAACGACCTTGATGAAGCGACCGTCGCAGTTGCACTCGGCGGCGCAGGAATCAAGGGAAAGTGGGGAACGCCAGACGTCATCGGCACATTCAAGCCTGTCCCGTCCAACCGAGTACGCTTTGAGACTGAGATCATCTCAGCGGAAATCAAGGTGAATCCAAGCGAATCAATCACTGCGTTCGGTCAGGCGGCGGCGTACCGATTATTCTCACACAAAGTCTATGTCGTGATGCCCGCAACTTTGCCAGAAGAGGATCAGAGCAGGCTTGAGGCACTGGCGATGTTGTTCGGCGTAGGCTTCGTCATCTTTGACGTGAGCGTGAATGACCCCAACTATCGCGTCCGTGTGCGTGCGCAACGCTTCTCACCAGACATGTTCTATGTGAACGACTTTGCCGATAGACTGCACGATCACAACAAGAGTCTTTTCAATAAGCTCTTTCAGTAGAGCCTTTCCGCAAACGCGGGTTCAGCCATTGTTTCCCAAGCATTTCACGTGGTTTGCGGATAGCCTCTAATTGATGCAGACCGCCGCCCCGTCTGGCCTTGCTGCGATCGGCCGCCCCCCGAGGAGCGGGGGAGGCGCAAAGCACCGGAAGGACATCGGCTGAAAGCCGATGCCACTACCACTCCGGCCCGCCGGTGTACCGCCCGTAGATGTCCGCCATCGCCTGCACCATCTCGCCGAGGGTGCAGTTTGCGAGGGCTCCGTCGATCAGGGCCGGCATGACGTTGGTCGCGTGGAGGATGTGCTTCTCGGCCAAAGCAGCGATCTCGGGAGCCTGGTACGCGACCGGCTTGCCCTGGCAGACGGCGCGGATCGTGTCGAGAGCCTTCGCGACCTTCGCCGGGTCGCGCCGCTTCTTGAAATCGGCCAAGCGGGCGTTCTGCGTCTCCTCAACCTCGGCGCCGATCTGCAGGATGTCGATGGGCCGCTTCTCATCGTTGTCGATGTACGCGTTGACGCCGACGGTGATGCGGTCGCCGGCTTCGCACTCCTCCGAGAACCGGTACGAAGCCTCCGCGATCGCCCGGCGGAAGTACCCGCGGTTGATCCCGTTGACGACGGACTTTCCGAACGTGAGACGCTTCTGGTACGCGGGATGCTGCGTGAGGTCGGAGACCTTTTCCGCGTCCCCCTCGCTTGCGCTTCGGGCTCTGAAGGACCAGTCGCCGTACTCGCCCATCATGTCGATCTCGTGGAGGATGTTGAGGGCTTCCCGTTCCATCGTGTCGGTCATCTGCTCGATGAACCACGACCCGCCGAGCGGGTCCGTCACGCGCGTCACGCCCGTCTCGTGAGCCAGGATCTGCTGCGTCCGCAGCGCGACCGTCACCGCCTGCTCCGTCGGCAAGCCGAGGGTCTCGTCCATGCTGTCGGTGTGGAGCGACTGGCACCCGCCGAGCACCGCCGCCATCGCCTGGTACGCGACGCGGACGATGTTGTTGAGGGGCTGCTGCTCCGTCAGCGAGCAACCGGCCGTCTGCACGTGCGTCTTCATGTACCACGAGCGCTCGTTGCTCGCGGCGTACCGGTACCGCATCACGCGGGCCCAGATCCGTCGGGCGGCACGAAGCTTGCAGATCTCCTCGAAGAACTCGTTGTGGCTGTTGAAGAAGAACGAAAGCCGCGGGGCGAAGCTGTTGATGTCCATCCCGCGATCAAGACACGCTTCGACGTACTCCATCCCATCGCGGAGCGTGAACGCGAGTTCCTGCGGCGCGGTCGAGCCCGCTTCGCGGATGTGGTAGCCGGAAATCGAGACCGAGTTCCACTTGGGCACGAACTTGGACTGGAACTCGATCGTGTCGACGACCAGCTTGACCGACGGCTCGGGCGGATAGATGAACTCGTTCTGGCTATGGAACTCCTTCAGGATGTCGTTCTGAAGCGTGCCGCCAAGGGTGTCCCACGAGATCCCCCGCTGCAGCGCGTGCGCCAGGTACATCGCCCAGATCACCGCCGCCGGCCCGTTGATCGTCTGCGAGACGGTCACCGATCCGATCGGGATGTCCGCGTAGAGGCGGTGCATGTCCTCGATCGTCGAGATCGCGACGCCGCACTTGCCGACCTCGCCGATGCACAGATCATCGTCCGAGTCGCGGCCCATCAGCGTCGGCAGGTCGAAAGCCGTCGAAAGCCCGGTGTTCGCCGCGGTCGAGCTCTTGGCTTGCGAAAGGAGGTACTTGAACCGCTGGTTCGTGTCGTCCGCCGAGCCGAATCCCGCGAACTGCCGCATCGTCCAGAGACGCGTGCGGTACCCCTGAGGGAACAACCCGCGGGTGAACGGGAACTGCCCCGGCTGACCGCCCTTGCCCAGGTCGCGGTCGATCGTCTCGACGGACTTCAAGCTCTCCACCACCGGGGCGTTGGGCGAGTACGTCGTGTCCAGAACCAGCCCGGAGATCGTCACCGCGTGCGGGTCGACCTTGGCGGGCGCGGTCGGGGCGAGCGGGCGGCTTGGAGAATGCGGAGCGGTGGTCATGGTGCGTCCTTGGGCGGGGGTGGCCCCCTCCCATTTTATCTCCTCCCCGGAGCCCCGGCGGATGGGGGGCGGGGGAGGCGTTTCATTCGCCTTTGGCGGGTTCCGAAGCGGGGTTGGGCTTTGGGATGGGAACGTTGATGATGTGATCGAACCCGGCCGAGTGCTTGCGCCATGCATCTTCGTTGACTTTTTCGTTGAACCGACCATCGTTGTCGATGTTGTCAATCCCGATCCAGTACAAGACATAACCGCGTCCATCGGGGTCCGCTCCGGGAGCGAGGGCCTTGTACCGCAGTTCGTTGATCCAGGGTTCCTTGATACCGAGTGATTGAAGAGAGGGCTCGAGCTCGAGCAACGTCGCGGGGTACGACCCCGTCGCAGCTCGCTGAATCTCGAGAGCGAGCATGATCTTGGTCCCCGCGGTCGTCAGATCACCCCGCTCAGCGATCTCAATGTACCGTTCGGGCGAGGGGAAGTGCTGGCGCACGATGATCTGCCGCTTTGGGAGTCGCTCGGCCGCAGCACCGGGCGATTCCGCTTCCAGACGCTTTCGCAAGGGCAACGCGGCATAGGCACGGGACTTGGCAAAGAGATCTTCGAACGTCGCGAGCGTCTGGGCTTTTGTGGGCACCATAAACGACCCGAAGTTGGCCAGCGAGCCGCGGAGCCAACTTGGGGCGACCGTGTTTGGCGTCACGCGCCCGTCGAACAGGCCGTCTCCGTTCCCGTCGTCGGAATGGGTCCACTCGACGATGTCCTTGGCCGAGAGGAGTTCGCTTTGGAACAAGCGGTCCACATCGAACGTGGAAGCACGGCCCTGGTACATCGCCAAAAGCTCGCGGCACGTTTCCGGAGCGAGTTCGCCACGAACGATCGCCTCGCGGATGGCGGAGGAAACCCACGCGTCGATCGCAACACCAACGAGGCGGTCCATCGTCGTGAATTGCTTTTTGAGGAGGTCGCCGATCACGAGCGCATGCCGGGCGGCGCCGACGAACTCGGGGGCGTTCTTGGCCTCCAAGGCAAGAAACATGCGAGCGCGGCAGAGACGCCCGATGCCGCGAGCAGAGCCGATCTCGGTGAACATCATCTCGGTGGTCTTGGTGTTGGCGGGCAACTCGCGGATGAACCGAACGCCAGCGGCAACCTCGTCGAGTTTGGCGTTGACGCCCGCGTCATCGAGTTGCTTGATGAAGTCGAGGAGTTGCACGCGGACCGAGCCGGTCGCGTTGGGATCGGCGATCATGTCGGGCGTCGGCGGCCAACCGAGTTCCTTGGGCCATCCTCCCTCCGACATCGCTTTCATCTCCGGGCTCTCGACGAACGCCTTCGCGGAGCGTTGGTAAAGTTCGCACGCTGCGATGAAGGTTTCCCACGAGTTGGGTTTGCCGACCGTCTCGGCCTGCGCGTCGGCGACGAGCTGGTTCATCGCGGCGGTGAACTTCCCGGGCTTGCCCGGCGTGAGCGTCAAGATCGAGTACGCCCAGATACCCAGACCCGCGACCATCGCGAGGATCATCGCGAGAATGGAGAAGAGGATGGCTTTATACCTACGCCGGGGGCGTGCCGCGAGGGGCGCGGTCCCGCCTGCGGTCGCCGGGATGGGGCGTGCGCGTTCTGGCGATGGCGTGGAAGTCGTCATGGTGCTTGATCGGTGTGGGCGGAACTCGTGGTGATTCTTCGCCTTTGCGAGCTGGGCGGACCGGAAGGGAAGCTCACTTCTTTGCCTCTGGCTGCGGTTCGGCGGCTGGCACCGTTGCATCCGCCGGCTGGCCCTCAGGCGGCATCGGGGGAGCCGGCTCCGCCGGGGCCGGCTTCTCCGCCGGCTCGTTGAAGACCAGGTCAAACCCGGCAAACTTCGTCCGCCATGCGGCGATCGCCCCCTCCTTCGGATGCATCAGCCCGTCGTTGTCCACCCCATCCACACCGATCCAGTAAAGCAGGTACCCGCGGCCGTCCGGATCGGACCCCTCGGCCAGAACCTTGTACCGAAGCTCCTTGATCCACTGCTCCTCAACACCCAGCGAAGCCAAGCCCGGCTCGAGTTCGGCAAGACTCTTCGGATACGACCCCTTGGCTCCCTTATGGATCTCAAGAGCAATGAGGATCTTCGTCCCCTGTGCGGTCAGGTGAGCCTGCTCGGACATGCTGATGTACCGGCCGAGCGCGGGCATCAGGATCCGCGGGAGGATGTGCCGCTTGGAGATCTTGTCGACCTCGTCATCCGGCGCTGCGGTCGCCAGCCGCTCGCGAAGCGTGAGCTTCGCGTACGCGCTCGCTTTGCCGAACAGGTCCTCGAAGATCGCGAGCGTCTCCCTCTTGCTGGGCAGGATGACCGAAGCGAAGTTCGTGAGCGCCGGCGGGAGATTTGGGCCAGCGCCCCCCGGGCCGGCCATCTGCTGGATCGCGCCCGCCCCGATGAACCTCCCGTTGCCACTCCCATCGTCCGAGTGCGTCCACTCCACCGTGTCCTTCGCGCTCAGGTGCTCGACGTGCAGGCCGCGCACCGGGTCGAACGTCGTCGCCCGCTTGTTGAGCTCCGCGAGCAGAGCCGCGCACGTCTCGGGCGAAAGCTGCTTCTTCACGATCGCTTCGCGGATGCAGTTGGCGACGAGTGCGTCGATCGCGACGCCCACGAGGTGATCGATGAGGGTCGCTTGCTTCTTGGCGATCTCGCCCAAAGCCCACGCGTGCCGCGCGGACCGGATGAACTCCTTCGAATCCCCGGCTTGGGCCGCGAGGAACATCCGGGCTTTGCAAAGGCGGGCCATCCCCCGCATCCCGCCAAGCTCGGGGAGCAGCACCTCGAGGACCCGCTGATCGCCCGGGATCACTCGGATGAACCTTTCACCCTCCACGATCTTGTCCAGCTTGTCAAGGATCCCTGAATCCTCGTGTTCCTTGATGATGGCGAGGATCTCCGCGTGGACCTCCGGGGTCGCCTGCTTGGTGATGTTCGGATTGGCGATCTGCTCGGGCGAAAGCGGCCAAGCGATGTTGGGGACTTCGTAGTCAGCGGGCAACCCCGCGGGCCTGGGCCGATCCACGAGCTTGCGGCTGAGATCAGAGGTCATCTGCGCCGCTTGGCTGACCTCATCCCAGAGATTGGGCTTGCCCGCGGTCGTGGCCTGAGCCTCAGCGACATAGGCGTTGATCTCATCGGTGAACCTGCCCGGCTTGCCGGGGGTCAGCGTCGCGATGGTGTAAGCCCACACGCCGACTCCCGCGATCAACGCGAAGAGGATCGCGAGGATGACGTTGCGGGGCCGCAGGAGCGGCTTACCCGTCGAAGGCGGGAACGGGTCCTGCGTGATGATCGGTTTGCTGGCCATGCCCGGATCGTACTGCGGGTCGGCCGAGCGGTTGCGTCGCGGCTTTCGGGCTCTTGGCCGGGGGGCGGGGCCTGTCCGGGTCCTACGCTCGGACATGCCGACCGACTTCATCCACGAAATGACCTGGCGCGGCCTCGTCCACCAGACGACCGGCCTTGATGAGCTCCGTGCCCACCTTAGCTCCGCGCCCCGAAAGGCCTACGTCGGATTCGACCCGACAGCACCAAGCCTCACGATCGGAAATCTGGTCGGGATCGTCACGCTGGTCCGCTTCGCCCTCGCGGGGCACGCTCCGGTGATCGTGGTCGGCGGCGCGACCGGCCTGATCGGCGACCCTTCCGGCAAGTCCGCCGAACGCACGCTCAACACCCCCGACACCGTCGCGGCCAACGTGCAGGGCCAGACCCGCATCTACCACAACGTCTGGAAGAACGCGGCGACGCTCACGGGCAAGCCCCTCGGCGAACCCCCGATCCGTAACAACTACGACTGGTTCAAGAGCATCTCCTTCCTCGACGCCCTCCGCGACATCGGCAAGCACTTCTCCGTCAACATGATGATCCAGAAAGAGTCCGTCAAGGAACGCCTCACCAACCGCGACCAGGGCATCAGCTACACCGAGTTCAGCTACATGCTGCTCCAGGCGTACGACTTCAAGCACCTCTGGGAGCACGAGGGCGTCACGTTCCAGATGGGCGGCTCGGACCAGTTCGGCAACATCGTCTGCGGCGTGGACCTCATCCGTCGACGCTCCAACGACGTCGTCCAGTCCGTCGACGCGTACAAAGCCGTCACGCAGTCCCCCACCGCGACGTCGATCGAACGCGAGGAAGCAAGCCGGCTGCTGGCCGAACTCGTCGAGTGGTCGGACAACCACCCGCAGATCGGCACCAGCTTCGGCCTCACCTGGCCCCTGGTCACCAAAGCCGACGGCGGCAAGTTCGGCAAGACCGAGACGGGTGCCATCTGGCTCACCGCCGACCGCACCAGCCCGTACGCCTTCTACCAATTCTGGCTGAACGCCGCCGACGCCGACATCGTCAAGTTTCTCAAAACCTTCACGCTCCTCGACAAGGACGAGGTCGACCGCCTCGAAGCCGCCCACAACGCCAACCCCGGCGCCCGCGAAGCCCACCGCGCTCTCGCCCGCCACATGACCACCCTCCTCCACGGCGCTGAACAGACCGAACTTGCCGAGAAAGCCGCCAAAGCCCTGTTCTCCGGCGAGATCGCCGATCTCCCCCTCGCCACCCTCGAGGAAGCCCTCGCCAGCGCCCCAAGCAGCACCCAGCCCGCCGACACCCTCGCCGCGGGAATCCCCCTCGTTGACTTCCTCGTCACCGTCGGCTTGGCTGCTTCCAAACGAGAATCTCGCGAGTTCCTCGCGAACGGCTCCGTCAGCGTCAACGGCACCAAAGCCGCGCCCGACGACCGGATCACCGAGCAATCCCTTCTCCACGGCTCGCTGACCGCCATCCGGCGCGGCAAGAAGAACTGGCACGTCGCGCGGTGGCGATAACTCAAAGTCGCCGATTCTTCTTGAACTCCCCACGTCTGGCGGATATTTTGCCCGCATGGGGTTTCGTTCCCGGCCCGGCCATGCCGCTCGTCTCATCATTCCTCTGACCCTCTCGTTCGGCGCTTGGGGCGGGGAATCCCTCGCCGACATCCCCCGCTTTGACCAGGTGCCCGAGGTCTTCACGCAGTCCCCCTCGGTCTTCCGCAAGCTATTCCGCGACG
>JBIKTT010000070.1:0-7920 GCA_044347925.1 Phycisphaerales bacterium | reverse complement strand
AGCTTCGACGCCGGCGAACCCGAACACGCCATCGCCGCCGTGGGTGACGCTGTTCTCGGCGATGAGATTTTCGCTGCACTGCTCGAACATGAGGATGCCGGCGGAATCCTGCCCGCGGTTGTAGACGCCTTCGGAGTGGCCGCGGACGCAGAAATCAAAGGCGTTGCGGGTGATGGTGTTGCGGCTGGAACGGAACATCGCCAGGCCCCAGCCCGAGAGGAAGGAGCAGTCGTTGTCGTAGACCTTGGAGTCCGTCACGCGGTGGAACATGATGCCGTTCTGGCCGCGGCGGACGAGCACGTTGCGGACGGTGATGTTCTTCCCCGTGCGGACCGAGAGGGCCGCGCCCCACTTGGTCGCCCACTCGTTGTTGTCGTTGCGGTGGGGGTAAAGCCAATCGGTGGTGTCCTCGGCCATCGGCGTGGACCGGAGGCGTTGACGGAAGTTGTCGGAAAGGTCCGCGGCGTCGACGAGCAGGCTTTCGACCTCGGTCGCGGCGACGCCGACCTTGTAGCCGTGAACGCGGAGTCGGCGAAGCGTGATGTTCTTCGAGCCGGGGGCGATCACGACGCCGATCCCCTGGTACGTGTCCCACACGCCCTCGTCCGGGCCGGTTGGCTTAGGGCCGCCCCAGAGGTCCGACCCGTCGGCGAACTCCACGGTGATGTCCGAGCCGGAGATCTGGATGACGCCGTTGCCGTCGGTGTCCGCGATGATCGTGCCCGGCGGGATCACGATGCGGCAGGAAGCCGTCACCGGCGTGTTGTCCTTGGTCACGATCAGGTCGGGCGCAGGAGACGCGGCCGCCAGCGCCGCGAGGGAGACAAGCGTGAGCATGGCGGAGCGTACCACGCCGGATGGGGATCCGCCGGAGCGCCGGACTCAGCGTGCGGGATCCGTAGGGGGGCGATCGGGCTTGGCCGAGCCGCGCACGGGCTCGACGCTCGTCCATTCGACGTTGATGCCGTACTCGACGTACGGGCCGACCATCACTGGGATTCCGAAGATCCCCGCTTCGGTCCGCGACTCGTTGAACGTCACGGCGGAGGTCATGAAGGCGCCGATCTCGGCGATCGTGCCCGCGGGGTGATCGCGGAGCTTGTTGCCGATGTGGGAGGGGACGGGCACGCTCTGCACGCCGCTGACGGGCGACCGCGAGGTGGCGTCAAGCACGGTGTAGCTCACGAGGAAAGCCGCGTCGCGGGCGGCGGGGCTTGCGGACGAGGGGTCGGGCGTCGCGGGCTCGACGCTCTCGATGCGGGCGAGCCACTTGACCTTGCCGCGAAGCTCGCGGTTGATGTCGCGGGTCCAACGCTCGATCTCGCGCATGCGGTCGCGGCGTGCGATGTCGTTGTCGGCGACAACGCCGGAGAAGGCTTTCACGTACCGCTCACGGAGGCCGGCGAGCATCGAGTCGGGGGAAGCCATCGGGTCGGCGGGGACGGTGAAGGTCGGTGCGGGGGGCGGCAGGGTCGGCCGCGTCATCGACCCGAGCATGGCTTTGATCTGCGCGATGTCTCCTTTGAGGCCTTTCATCTCGTCGCGGAGCGCGAGCACCTGGTCGCGGGCTTCACGCACTTCCTTGCGAGCTTCGCCAAGCTCCAGGAGCGTCTTGCGGTGGCGTTCGTCGAGGTTGTCCACCTTCTCGCCGACCATGCCGATGAGGGTCGCGAGGTCGGGCTGCGACGGGCCGACACCCATGAGCAGAGCCGCCGCGGCGAGCCCGGCGAACGCGAAGGTCACGATCGGTCGGCGTGCGGAGGCGGTCATCGGTCGCTGGCTCATGGATGCTCCTGGGCGGGTCGTTCCCGCAAGCCCCGCGGTCCCCGTGCGCTGCCCGGGTCCCCGGCCTCTACTGTACGAGCGACCCGCCCGGAACGATGCATGATTGTCCAGACCCCCGCAGACAAGCCGCGGACGCTCGAAGACCTGATCCCCCCCGGGCTGGCGGGGACGCTCGACCGCCTCGACCTGGTCTCCCGGAAGATCTTCGCGGGCAAGCTTCCCGGTGAGCGGCGGAGCAAGCGCCGCGGCCGGAGCGTTGAGTTCGACGACTTCCGCAATTACACCGCGGGCGATGACCTCCGGCACATCGACTGGAACGTCTACGCGCGGCTCGACAGGCTTTTCATCAAGCTCTTCCGCGAGGAGGAGGACCTGGCGCTGCATGTGGTCGTGGATGCGTCGCCGTCCATGCAGGCCGGCGCGGGTCCCGGGGTCGGCGGCGGCCCGCGCGTGCCGAGCAAGCTCGTCTTCGCGCACCAGGTCGCGATGGCGTTGTCGTACATCGGGCTGATCAACCAGAACCGCGTGACGGCTTCGGTCTTCGGCCGAGCTTCTGGGGCGGTCGCTTCGCTCGCGCCGGTGCGGGGCCGCGGGGGCGTGGTGCGCGTGGCGAACTTCCTTCTCGCGTCGCTCGATGATGCCTGGCAGACGCCGGGAGCGTCTCCGGACGGCGCTTCGAGCAGCCCCATCGACCGCTTTTCGAGCGAGATCAAGTCGATCGCGAGCCGGCGGAGCGGCCGCGGCGTGATGGTGGTGCTTTCGGATTTCCTCGTGCCCGGCGGTCCCGGTGCTCTCACGCCCGCGTTCGGGGCGCTCGCGGCGGCGGGGTCGGCAGCGTTTGACACGTCGCTGCTTCAGGTCCTCTCGCCGGGCGAACTGGATCCTTCGGCCGAGGGTGCGGGCGGCGAGGATGGCGGGCGGCTCTTGGGCGATCTCCGCCTGACCGAGACGGGCCGCGGCCGCGAGGTCACGATCTCTCCGGCTCTGGTCGCTGCGTATCGCAAGCGCGTGCAAGCGTACACGGAGGGGATCAAATCCCTCGCGGCTTCGCGCGGCCTGGCCGCGTACCTGGTGCCGACGACGACCGCGGTCGAGACGCTGGTGCTCGATTCGCTCCGCCGTGGCGGGATGCTCCGCTGAGACGTGTTTAGGCCCCCGCGCCGGCGGTCTGTTTGCGAGCGTCGGTGCGGCTGATGATGTCGCTGACGCCCTGCTGGTTGAAGCCTTTGAACCCGTCGTTGCGTTCGAGGTTCTCAAGGTGGCTTCCGAGTGCGCCTTCCTTTCGGAACGTCTCGCCCTGCGCTGCGGTGATGAGGCCCTTGCTGACAAGCATGTCGGCGCGACGGGCATCCACCGGCCACCGCTCACCCTCGGTGAACGCTTGCCGCAGGTGGGGGAAGGTCGTGAAGGGGTCCATCATCTTGATGGATTCCTTCTCGAGCTGGGCTTTGAGAGCATGCCAGTCGAACTGGCACTCGAGGTGGTGCATGCCGGCCTGAAGGAACGCTTCGCCGTGAAGCTCGCACCACAGGCCGATCGTGCCGAGCTTGCCTTGCGCGATGGTGGTCTTAAAGCCCTCGTGCGGGAAGTCCCCGACGAGTTCCTCGGGTGTCATGTCAACATCGGCGAAGATCGTGATGCCCGCGACACTCTGCTCGATGACCTGAGCGCCCCAGAAAGCTTCGTGCCCGGCGTAGAAGCGTTCGCGGCCCTTGAACCCGAGCTTTTCGAGGCAGCGGATGAGAGCGGGGTAGCAGTGACGGCTGCTGCGGTAGGTGTGGTGGTCATGATTGGCCCAGCCCAGTCCGAGGGCGTCCTGGCGGGCTTTCTGCACGCGTCCGGCGCGGGTGCGGCGTTGCCAGTAGTCGCGTTCGGCTTGGAAGAAGAGGTCGCACGCCCAGTCACGCCCCAGATCGCGGACGGCGTCGTCGATCAGGTGCTCGGTGTGCGTGAAGCCGCGGAGGTCGGCTTGGTCGTCGACGCCGAAATCACGGTGACGCGTGCGGAAGCGTTCGAGGTGGCGAAGGCTCGCGATGATCTTGTGATGGTCGTTCTGCACCGAAGAAAATCCGCGGTAGCCGTGGCGTTCGACGACGTAGAGGTCCGCGTAGGTGCCGTGGAAAGCGAGGGCGCGGCGGAACTGCGAGAAGGGGTCGCCTTCGATCGGGTGTTCGAGTTTCCAGGTCGCGAGGAAGTCGGCGACGTGGTCGACCTTGATGCCACACTGGCGCGTCGGGCTTTCGGAGAGGATGATTGAGGGGAAGATCGCTCCATCGTGCGTGAAGTGCTCCGGGGCGCCGGGCTGAGGCTTGTGCGAGAAGCCGACCTCGAGAAGTTTGGCCCGAAGACCCGGGGAGGTCGGGACCTGGAGATAGTCGATCCAGTCCTGGAACCGCGTGCCAGCCTGGTCCTTCATCCGCTGGGCGAGGTCGGCGGCGTGGGCGTTCTTGGCGGCAAACTCGGCGATGAGCGTGGAGACGAGCTTCTGAGCAGCGGGCTGAGGCTCCCAGCGGAACATGTCGGGGGACCAGTCGGGCTGCTTGGCGGTGGTGGTGGGCGTGTGGCTTGGGACCATGAAGACCTCCGTGAGAGCGGACCATGAGTCGGAGAAGAGCCCGTCGGCCGCAGGGTGCGGCGTTGACACATCCTAACGCGGCGCGGCTTTCGTCGCGCACCAGGCTTCCCACATGGCCCGCAGGGCGGTGCCGAAGCGGGCGGCATGGCCGGGAGCGTCGCAGAGCGGCGAAGCGGCCATCGTGTTCCTCAGGTTGCGGCGGAGATCCGCGAGGCGTTCCGGGTTTGCCGCGAGAGCCGCCGCGACCGTCGCGAAGCTTGCCGAGTCCTTGGCGGCGAGATCCGCGAGGCCGACCGCCGAGAGGATCGAAGCCGAGACCCTCGACGCGTGGAAATCGCCGAGCAGCGTGACGACCGGGACTCCCATCCACAGAGCTTCGCACGTGGTGGTGGTGCCGTTGTAGGGTGTGGGGTCCAGAGCGATGTCGATCGAGTTGTAGCGGTCGAGGTGGGCGGTCGTGCCCTGGGTCGCGCCCTCGAAGATGACGCGTTCGGGGCCAATGCCGCCGGCAGCGAACCGCTCGAGGACATAAGCGTGCACCGTCGGGTCCGCGAAGGAGCCGGACTTGAGCACGATCACCGAGCCCGGCACCGCGCGGAGGGCGGACGCCCAGAGCCCGATCGCCGTTGGGCTTGATTTCATCGCGTTGTTGAAGCACCCGAAGGTCACGCCGCGCGAGCCGGGGCGGGACATCGGCGGCGTGGGATCGATCGGACCCGCTTCGGCGGGCGGCTTGTAGCAGAGAAAGCAGGGGTCGATCCGCACGAGGTGCTCGGATGCGAGCGATTCGGAGCCCGGCGGGTCGGTGATCGAATCAACGATGCGGTAGCCGACGGCACGCAGGCCCGTCGTGTTCGGGTAGCCCAGGTAGGTCGCTTGCACCGGAGCGGCGAAACCCTGCATGACGTTCAAGCGGTTGCCGTCGGTGTGCCCGGCCATGTCGATCAGGATGTCGATGCGGTCGTTCCAGATCTTGAATCCCATGCCTTCGGTCGCGCCGGGGATGGGGCTGAACTGGCGGAAGCTCTTGGCGATGGCTTTGAACCTCGCGGTGTACTCGTCGCGGAGGCCCATGGTGTAGTAGAGGTAGAGCTCAAAGGAGTTCTTGTCGAGGTTCGCGAGGAGGGGCTCGAGGAAGAACGCGCACGAGTGATTGCGGAAATCCGGGGAGATCACGCCGATGCGGAGCTTGCGACCGGGCTCGGGCTTGTTGGCGTGGTTGACGGGCAGAACGCCGGGCATGTTGGCGTAGGCTTCGCCGGCTTCGAAGTGCACCATCGCGCGCTCGGCTGCGGTGATGCCATCGTCAAAGTTGGAGAACGAAGCCCGTCGGCCCATGAAAAGCACATCGTGCGAGGCCATCATCGCGCCCTGGCGGAAGATCTCGCGTGCTTCGGCGAACATGCAGCATTCGTGGAGGGCGCCGGAATACGCCCAGATCGCCCGCAGGTCCGCCGGATCGGACTCGTACCAGGCTTTGGCAACGCGGAGCTGCTCGGTGGGCCGGCGGATCATCGAGAGGAACGTGAGGTACGTCTCGCGGTGGGTGACGTTGTCGGGCGCGAAGTCCAGAGCCTTTTTCGCGGCTTCCAGGCCCTGTTCCTGCACGGAGAGGTCGCGTTTGGCCTGTCCCCACGCGGTGAGGACGTACGACTGAACGTGCCACGCGGTGGCGTCGGTCGGCGACTGGCCGAGAATGGCTTTGATCTTGGCGTCGGCTTCCTCGTAGCGATTCGCGTTGAAGTCGTCGAGCACGGCCATCAGCGCCGGATTGTGGCTCGGCTCGGTGGCGAGGTTGGGGTGCGCGGGTTGGGAGGGGTTCTGCGACATGTGTTTAGGAGGAAGCGGCGGGACGCCAGAAGGAAAGGGTCGGCTGAACGGTCGCGGCGGCGGGAACGCCCTCGGTCATCACCATGTGCTTGGTTCCGGGGAGATGGTGGCCCCATTTCACCTGCGCGAAGCAGACCGGAGACGCCGAGAGCATCGGAGCGAGGGATGAGCTCGTGATCACGCCGACGGCGTTGTCGCCCGTCGCGATCGAGGCGTCCATCGCGGTGCCGGCGGACACCGCGAAGACGTGTCCGCCCGAGATCGGCATGAAGGGCAGGCCGCTCGCGGCGTCGCGGGCGTGCGCTGCGGGCTCGACCTTGAGCGCGACGAGCGTCTGCTTGGGATGCCCGCGTGCGTGCATGCGGGCGACGATCTCCTGACCGAGATAGCAGCCCTTCGTGAAGCTCACCCGCTGGTCGAGAATCCCCGACTCCGCGGGCAGATTCTCCGGGCCAAAGTCGATGTTGTAGATCGGCGTGCCCGCTTCGATCCGCGCGATGTTGAACGCGTGCCATCCGATCGGGCGCAGGCGCACGCGATGGCCCAGCGTCGGCCGGCTGCCGTCGATCGTCAAGCCGGGGTCAGAACCGGCTTCCAGGAGTCGCTTATAGACGAGCAGGGCGTGCTCCCGCGGGACGAAAAGCTCAAGACCGCGTTCGCCCGTCAGATCGTCGCGCACGACCCAGACCCCGGCCATCTCCGTGTTTCCGTGCTCATCGGGCTCGCTCGCGGCGAAAGCGACCTTCGACACGCCTCCGGGTTCCAAAGCCGTGACGCGAACGCTCCCCTCGGTCGTCTCGACCAGTTCGTCCAAGAGGATCGCCGATGTCGGACCGTGGAGCGAGAAGCGCGACCACGCGGAAGAGACATCCGCGAGCGTGACATCGTCGGCGATCACGAACGCTTCCAAGCCGGCGAGCGTGCGTCCGGCGGCGTGGATGTCCACATCGATCAGGATCGACGATCCGGTTTCGAAGAGCAGCAGGTCCGCGTCCAAGCGGCCCTTGCGGTTGAGCCAGAAGCTGCGCCTTGCTTCCCGCGGCTTGAGGCCCTTGAGCTCCTGCGTCAGCATGCGGTTGAGAAACGCGAGACGCTCGGACCCGCGCACCTCGATGACAGCCCGGTGCGGCGTGTCAAAGAGCCCGCAGGACTTGCGGATCGCCGCGTACTCAAGCTCAAGCTCGCCGTAGGTCTGGACCAACTCGACCGGTGTCGAGGCGGCGGCAGGAGCGTCCTGGGGCTGATCGGCGTTCGGAGCTTCGCCCCAGGGCGCGAGATACGCCTCGGCTTGCTGGTGAAGCTGGAGAATCGGGCTCGGAAGTGGCATCGTCTCAGCGTAGGAGCCCGGAAGTCTCCGCCGAAGCTCGTAGGATTGCCGCATGCTCGACCCGCTGGAGTGCTACGAGTTGTGCGTGCAGTCGCCCCGACATGTGGCGGCTTTCCTGCGCGGGCTTCACGGCAACCTTCCCGCGACGCTTTATGAGGATTTCTGCGGCACGGCGGCGGTCTCCCGCCGCTGGGTGCAGGACGCTCGGCGGCTTGGCGTCCCGGGCGATGCGGTCGCGACAGATCTGGACGCGTCCACGGTCGCGCGGGCCCGAGACCAGGCCCGCGAGGACGGCATCGCCGATGCGGTCGTGGTGAGGCTTGGCGACGTGCTCGCCAGTCCGCGTGAAGCCGAAGCGGCCGACCTCACGTTCGTCGGCAACTTCTCGATCGGGTACATCCAC
>JBIKTT010000069.1:0-7973 GCA_044347925.1 Phycisphaerales bacterium | reverse complement strand
AGGAGGTCGCCCATGACTCGGCGAGCCCAGCCGCTGTCGGCGATGCACCGCATGCTCAGATTTCGAGCGGCAACCAGCGGCACCATCGCCGCCGGCTTGCCGATCAGGTCCATCTGAGGGGCAAACGGCAGGTAACCGATCAGAGCCCCGATCGAGGAGAAGGGCCCGGCGGCCGCGCCTCCCCTGACAAGATGCTCGACCGGATCACGCTCAATCAGGCAACCGCCCAAGCCCGGAGCCGCGTGCACGATGACCATCTGGTGTGTGCCCGTTTCGCCGCCAGCGGCGCGGTACCGCGTGACGATCCCGTCGATCGCCGAAGGATCCACGAGGCTCCAGTCCGCTCCCACGACGACCGCCGCGTCGGCTTTGTGCTTGTCGAGGATGAACGAAGTCGCGGCGGGTGCGAAAGCTTCGTCGAACGCGGTCAGGTTGCCGATCCCGCCACGCCAGCAGGAGCGCGACCATCGCCGGCCGATCGCGACGCTCGCCCGTCGGTTGGCCATCGGGTCCTGGTCGAACGACTCGATCCTGACCCTGGGATGCTTGGCGAGTTCGCCGAGCAGTCTCGCGGTGGCTTCGACTTCGGCGGTGGCGAGCACCACCAAGTCGAGTTCCTTGGCTTTGAGGATCCTTGTCACGGTCCACCAGAGCGCCCCGCGGCCATCCGCGAGAGGTTCGGCGAGGTCGCGCGGGCCAAGAAGGCCGCTGATCGACGTGTTGGCGGGGATGACGGCGACGACGCGGGCGCTGGCTTTGGGACCGGCTTCGCCCGTGACCTTGGCGACAAGGTCGGCCTTGGCGATGCCGTGCGACACGCCGCGGATCTGGTCAATCGCCCGCGTGGTCATGGAGATGACCTCTTCGGCGGAGTCTGAAAGCCAGCGCATGTTCTCGCGGTCGCGATCGATCTGCCCGCGCTGCCTGGACACGGGGTTCTGGTCTTCGGCGAGGGCGATCAGGCGGTCGCGGCGGTACCGCTTGAGCTGCCCGGTCTGGTTGATGTACTGCACGAGGTTGTACGCGGTGCCGAGCGACTGAGCTTCGCGGGCGAACTCGAGCACCTTCTCGATCAGCGGGTTGACGCGGGCGTGGTTTCCGCAGTGGCGGGCCATCTGGACGAGTGCCTCGTCGGTCTTGGCGCAGAGCTTCTTGATCCGCGTGACATGCTGGCGGAGCACGTCCAGCCGCTCGATCACCTTCTCGGCGGGGACGCGGACGCGCTCCTCGCTGATGGCGGGAGCGGACCACGGCTCGCACTTCATCGCGCTTTCGAGCGCTTCCGCGAGCGTGGTGATGGTCGTGAACTCCTTGCGGACGCCCCCCTCGGTCGCGTCCAGGATCGTGAGGCCCTTGGCGTGGTCGTGAGAGAAGTCGCGCTCGAACTGGAGCCTGTACGCGAGCATCTGCTCGTCCGTGTACATCGGCCGGCCCAGGTGGTCCGTCGCACGGTGCAGAATCCGGCGCATCCGCACGATCCGCTGCCACTCCATCATCTCAAGCGTGTTGAACTCGTTGAGCTCGCACGCCCAGACCTGATGGATCGCCGCGCCGGCGGAGTAGTACTGGCCGTCGGTGAACCCCAGGTCCTGCCCGATCAGCACCACCGGGTCGCAGCCCATGAACCGCGCGAGGTAGTACGAAAGGTGGGCCACCGTCGAGCCGCAGCGAAGCGCGCCCATGTCGCGAGCGATCCCGGGGCCGAGGATCTCGTCAAGCACCTGCTCGCGTGAACAGCGGACCACGCCCGGGAACGCCGCCGCGATCGCGGGATTGGCTTTGGGCTCGACCACGAGCGTCACGCCGCGGACATCCTCCTCGGTCAGGCCCTCGAAGAACCGGGCGCTGATGTCGGCGTGGTCCAGCGCGGTGACAAAGTGCGGCTTGATGCCTCGCGCCAGAAGCGGCTTGAGCACCGTCTGGGCCGCGATGATGACGACTCGGTCGCGCACGCCGGGCCTAGCGAGCAGATCGACGTTCCGCATGAGACTCGGGCCCGCGGAGACGACTACCGCCGTGCGGCCCTTGGCGCAGTCGCGAAGCTCGGCGACGCTCCCCGCCGAGGCGTACACCGCCGCGTTGCTCAGATAGTGGCTCGCTGTCTTGCCGACCTGGCAGAGCGTCGTGACGACGTGCGTCCGGATCGTCGCG
Source organism: Phycisphaerales bacterium (assembly GCA_044347925.1). Classification (GTDB taxonomy): domain Bacteria; phylum Planctomycetota; class Phycisphaerae; order Phycisphaerales; family UBA1924; genus UBA2396. The sequence goes on along the minus strand of JBIKTT010000069.1, from coordinate 5,822 downwards.
ACCGCCGTCGACAGGTTGGCGATGAATTCCGAAGCCAGCTCGCCGATCCGCGTGCGGCTCGGCGGGTGCTCGATGATCTTGATCCCGAAAGCCGCTTGACCCTCAAGCCCCTCGAACGTCGCGGTGATCGAGCCCGGATCGGCCGGGCCCGCGTGGATGCGGATCCCCGGAGTCGCGAGCCATCCGCTGCAATCGATCTGGCTGAACACCTCGTGAAGCAGCGAGAGGTCCGGCTCGAAGACAACCACCGCGCCCTGGCCCTTGAGCTTGGCGTGGATCGTGCGGACATGGTGGCCCATCCCGAACCCGATGATGACCGGAACCGCCGCGGCTTTGGGATCAAACCCCTCCGCGAAGCGATCGGCTTCCTCGATGGGCTTGCGGAACGAGCACAAGCGGAGCTTTCCCGCTCCGTGCGACAGCTCACCCGCGAGGGCGCCGTCCTCGGTCGCGCGGACGACCAGATCCTCCCGCGGCTTGGCCGAACGGATCCGTTCGATCAGCGAGGGCGTAGAGAAGGACAGAGCCCTCAGGTTCCGTTCAAGGAGCCGCGTACGTTCTTCAGGGCTGGTGCTCATCGTGCCTCTCTCGAACCAACGTCCAAGCCGCGCACCATCCGCGCGGTCCGGGAACGGTTCAGGAGCATCAAGATCGACGGCAGGACGACAAGGACTGGAAAATGAACCTCATCCCGAATTTCCCCGCGCCCGCCCCGCTGCCGGACAGCCCGTGGCTGATCCGCCTTTTCCTCGAACAGTCCGGCTGGCCCGCTGCATTCCTCGCTCTTCTCGGACTCTGCGTGTTTTTGGTCTTCAACCACCGTGGCGATCCGAGGGCCTATCGAGTTCTCGGGCTTACGTTGCTGGTCGCCGGCGCCCTCTGGGGGCTCGGGCGTCTGATCAACACCACCGGCGAAAAACTCGTCACTCGCACCCGGGAACTCGTCGCGGCGGTCGCCAAAGCCGACTTGACGACGACCGGCGCGATCCTCGGCCCATCGGCAGAGCTTGTCGGCAGGCTCCAGGGATCGCCCCTGAATCGCGAGCAGCTCCTTGATCGCGTGAAGCTCGCGATGGCGGCGCAGTACACGCTCGCGGGGTGGGCCGTGCTGGAAGTGCAGGCCCATGAAGCTTCGCCGGGTCGGGCCCAGACGATGTGCCTCGTGCGCGTCGAGCCCCAAGCGGGGGGCATCAACTTCTCATGGTGGCTGATCGACTGGCAGCGTTCGAGCGACGGCACCTGGCGAGCGGTCCGCATCGAGCCGCTCGCCATCCAGGGGCTTTTCGGGATCCAGGGCGGCTGATCACGGGACCGTGACGACGAACGACGGCTGGCCCTTGGGGCCGTTCAGTTGTTCGGACTTTGCGTTGGTCGTGAGCTGGCCGTTGATCATGTGAGAAGGGAATCGCTTCTGGATCGCTCGGATCGCGGCGTCTTCGGCGGTTGGGAAAAGACCCACGGTGACCATGCTTCGCTCGGGGCCATGGAAGTAGAACGCTTGGTCGCCCTGCTCGCGGAGGGCCTTCACAGCGCCCTCGGCGGCTTTGCGGATCTCAGCGACCTGATCCGGTGTGGGTTTCTCACGGTCCGAACGGTGGTAGACGCCGATCTGGAGGGTGAAGCTGGCTTTCTTGCCATAAATCTGTTTGGCAAGGCGGAGGTCGTGCTCGGGCGTGTTGCCGGCGGCTCCCCGAACCGCCGGAGCCGCCATGATCGCACCCTCGAAAGGCTTGGCCCCGCCCACATCGATCGCCCGCGCCGCGGCGAGGTCCTTCTTGGCTTGTGGGGATCCCGGCTCGTCGTACGCGCCGTACAGAACGGCAAAGCCATCACCCCGGGGCTCGATGAAGGTGTCGGCCATACCACCTTCTCTGGACGCGACAGCCGCGAGGGTCGCCGCTTGACGGTCCGACCCCGGGCCGGAGACGGCCCCCAGCAGGATCGCCCAGGTGGTGCGTTTGGCCGCGGTTTCGGTCGGAACGGTTCCCGCGGGCGCGGGCGGCTTGGCCGCGGTGTCACCCACCGAAGACGTGGTCCAAGTGGGACGGGTGAACACCTGCTTGCCGTCGGCAGCTTCCGGCGCGGGAGTCGCATCCGCCGTGCCGCTTTGGCAAGCGGCGAGCCCGAGGCAGGTAGCGACGGCGACGCAGGCCAGAGCGGCTCGGAAAGCGGCATGGTCCGAGATTCTGACCTTGGGAGACCTTGAAATTTGACGGGGGTCGCGGAAATTCATTTGAAAAGTCCGATCGTGTGTTATTCGCTGTAAACTCTGACTGGGACTGGGTTTGAGCTTGGGGGAGCAGATTTGCAGAAGTTTCAAGGAATGAGGAAGATGCCGTCGATACTTCCCCTGTCAGACGCCCACGCCATGGAAGGCGGGCGGGTCACTCGCAAACAAGTCGGCCGCTGGAGCGGCCGGTTGGAGACCTTCCCATGGCATATTGGTCGGTGGCATCGCGCGTTGAGTGTACGAATCGGCCGGGGACGGGTTCCACAGGCTCGGGCGAGCGCCTGAGCCAAGGTCGCGTGCCCGAAAAGCCGGACACGGGTGAGGAGCACACGATGAAGGTCAATCGACTGCGGCACCTTTCGGGGATCCGGTTCGAGCTTGTGCAGAAAGTGCGCCAGCAGATCGAAGCCGGCGCGTTCGATTCTGACGCCTTCCTCGACGCTTGCATGGACGAACTCCTCGCCGACTTGGCCGGCTGATCGCCCGCCGCTCCGCCGACTCCGCTCGGCGAACAGCCCACGCACAACCTACTTCGAGGACACGGGCGCCGCTTCGGGCGTCTCGGCGATGGCTTTGGTCGCGGCGGTGACCGCCCGAACGACTTTCGCGAGCCTGTCCAGGTCGAGCGTCGCCACGGTGTCCGTCGGCTTGTGGTAGTTGGGATTGCGGAAGTTCGCGGTGTTCGTCAGCATCACGGCCGGAAGACCCGCGATCAGAAATGGCGCGTGGTCGCTTCGCAGAAAGTCCGGCGGCGCGATCGGAAGCACATCGGCGGCGAGGATGGGGAGCTCCGGCTCGGCTTTCTCCATCTCCTTGACCAATCGCTGCGAGAACTCGCGGTGCTTGGAGATTCCGGCAAGCCCGATGAAGTTCCCGGCTTCGGGGACGCGGAGATTGACGACGGGAACGCCGCCGACCTTGGGGATCGGGTTCGTCTGTGAGCCGGGCTCGTCGGAGAAGTAGCCGATGCACTCGAGCGAGACCATGCCGATGAGTTTCTCCTTCGGCGGGTTCATCGCGGGCGCGGCCGGCTTGTCGGACGGATTGCTCGTCGGTGCTCCTGCGGGCTCGGCCGGCGTCGGGAACCAATCGGTCCGCTTGGAAAGCACGTACTGCACCGCTCCGTGCAGACCAACCTCCTCAAGGGTGAAGAACACGAGCCTGATCGTCCGTCGGCGCGGCTGATCCTTGAGTGTTCGCGCGATCTCAAGCAGCCCGACGACGCCGCTGGCGTTGTCGTCCGCTCCCGGGCTTTCCGGCACCGCGTCGTAGTGGGCTCCGAGGATGATGACCTCCGAAGCCAGGTCGGTGCCGGGGAGTTCCACGATGTAGTTGCGGAACCTGAACCGAGAATCATCCGCGGCTTTGTCCGTCGGCTGCTCCGCGTCCCTGGGGACCAGCAGGGCCTTGAGAGCCGGCGAGTTCCAGACGAATTCCTGAACCTGCGGCGTGAGGCCGATGGACTTCAGCCGCTCGATCAGCCACGCTTCGGTCTTGACGAGGCCCTCGCGGTGCTCAGCATCGCCCAAAGCCGCCCGCTTGACGGGGATGGTGTTCAGATCCGCAAGCAGCCTGTCGCGGGCTTGCTTGATGTCGGGAGCACGCGCCTCGGCCGGCGGCGCGGGCTGCGGCTGAGGACTCGCCGCAGGCTGTGTCAACACGGAGCAACCGAGCACGAACCAAGCCAGGGACGAAATCATCGAACCCTCCTTCCGCACGGTTGACGCGCCGTCTAGCCGTTGAGCTTCCTCGCGACCTCCACGAGCCGCGCCCCGAGATCCAGAAGCGACTGCTGTTGTTTGGGGTCCTTGCACGCACCGCGCTCGATCGCTTCGCCGGCTTTGGAAATCGCGACCTGCTGCGGGAGCACGATCACGCCCAGACCCGAGAGGAGGGCGCGGAGGGGCACCAAGCCGCGAAGACCGCCAAATCCGCCCGGCGACGCCGCGCAGATCGCCGCCGTCTTTCCGGCGAACGCCGCAAGCCCCGGCTCACCCGGAGCGGAACGGCTCGCCCAGTCCAAAGCGTTCTTGAGCGCCGCGGAGAAGCAGCTGTTGTGCTCGGGCGAAGCGATCAGCAGCGCCTGGTGCGAGAGCAGAAGCTGCTTGAACCGCTTGGCGTGCTCGGGCATGCCGGTTGCGGCTTCCTGATCCCCGTCGTAGAGGGGCATGGGGAAGTCACGCAGTTCGACAACGGTGACCTCGGCTCCTGCGGCGCGAGCGCCTTCCGCGGCGATCCGAACGATCGCCGTGTTGAACGACGCTTGACGCATGCTTCCCGAGAACGCCAGTACTTTGATCGCCATACGCACAGTGTACTCGAGCGGCGCGGGATTCCCAGACCGATCGTCGGCGAAAACCCGCATGGCGCCCCACGGGCCGATCTTGCGCAAACACGAGCCCGGAAATGGAGGACCGGGGCGCGAACCCCGGTCCTCCTCCACGAAGGTCTCTCCTTCCTCCGCGAGCGGAGTTCTCAGGCGACGGCCTGCTTGGTCTGGTCGGCGCTCTCGTTCACCGTCTCTCTTTCGATCGGCGCGCCGATCAGATTTCCGTATTCAGTCCAAGACCCGTCGTAGTTCTTGACCTTTTTGAAACCCAGGAGGTAGGTGAGCACGAACCACGTGTGGCTTGAACGCTCACCGATACGGCAGTAGGTCACGGTTTCGGTGTCCTTGCTCAGGCCGAGCTGGTTGAGGTAGAGATCTTCGAGCAGCGCTCTGGGCTTGAACGTGCCGTCGGCGCTCACGGCTTGCGACCACGGCGCCGACCGCGCCCCGGGGATTCGGCCGGACCGCTGGGCCGTCTCGGCGAGGCCGGGTGGAGCGATGATCTTGCCGGAGTATTCGTCCGGGGACCGGACGTCGACAAGCTTGGACCGACCGCTTGACGCGATGTCGAGCACCTCGCCAAGCCTCGCCCTGAGCAGCGCGTTGATCCCCGAGACTCGGTACTTGGAGGGTGCGTGCTCCGACCGTGCGTTGGTGAGCGGGTTCTCCGGATCAGCAAGCCACTTACCGCGCCCGCCGTTGAGCAGGCGGACATCCGCGTGGCCGTAAAGCTTGAACAGCCAGAACGCGTACGCCGCGAACCAGTTGTGGTTGTCGCCATAAAGCACGACGGTGTCCTCCGGCCGGATGCCCGCGGAGCTGAGAAGAGCCTCGAACGCGGGCTTGCTCAGGATGTCGCGCGTCACCTGGTCCTGAAGCTGGGTCTGCCAGTTGAAAGCGACGGCGCCGGGAATGTGGCCCGCGTCGTACTGCTTGGTGTCGACATCGACCTCGACGACGCGGACGCGGGGTTCGTGGAGGTGCGCCCGAAGCCACTGGGCGTCGACGAGCACTTCGGGATGGGCGTACTGAGCATGGGGATTGATCGTGGACATGGGATCTCCATGCCGCATGCGTGCGGCGTGTTGTTGGTGCTTGATGTGATGCGTGAGGTGCGTGCGTGAACGAGGAAGCGTGCGAACGAGCGCCGTCAACAGTCGATCTTGAACCTGGGATGCCGCGGATGGCTCATGCGTGCTCCTTCAGGTCGGGGAGGTGCTTCTCGAACGACGCCCCGTACTTGAACGCATCGTCGCAGAAGAT
>JBIKTT010000068.1:0-8075 GCA_044347925.1 Phycisphaerales bacterium | reverse complement strand
GCGGGGCGTACCGGTGGCGGGGTGCTTGGCGAGTTCGAGCATGCGGCGGTAGACGGGCTCGTTGTCGCGTTCGAGGCCGCCGCCGATGAGGATGAGGGTGCCGGAGGAGCCGGAAGGGGCGCGGGTCGTCGTCGAACAGGCGGTGAGCAGGAGGGCCGGCAGGAGGAGCGGCAGCAGCAGAAGTCGCGTGAGCATCGCGGCAGTGTAACAGTTGCAGGGGGATGTGTTGACGGGTTCGTGTATCATCAGAGCATGAGCGAGCGGTCACGGATGCGTGCGATCGGGATGTTGGCCGTGATGGCGGGCGTGGCGGCGGTGCTTTCGAAGCCGCGCGAAGCGGCACACCGGGGGGAGAGTGCGCCGGCGTACTCGCCGGAAGCGGCGGAGCGGCTTTTCGCCTTCGCGGATCCGGCGTATCGGCTTGACCTGGCGGCGGCGGAGCCGGACGTGACGGCGCCGGTAGCGATCCGGTTTGATGAAGATGGACGGCTTTGGGTGGTTGAGATGCCGTCGTACATGCGGGACATGGCGGCGAGCGGCGAGCAGGAGCCGGTGAACCGGATCTCGGTGCTTGAGGATCTCGACGGGGATGGGACGTTTGAGACCAAGCGGGTGTTTCTGGACGGTCTGAAGCTGCCGCGCGGGGTGATGCCGTGCTTTCAGACGGGTGGGCGGCTTTCGGCGCTGGTGATCGAGCCGCCGTCGGTCTATTTCGCGGTGGACACGGACGGCGATGGGCGAGCGGATGAGCGAAAGCCGGTGCTCGGGGGGATCGCGGGCCTGGACAATCCGGAGCACGCGCCCAACGGCTTGCTTTATGGGATGGACAACTGGATCGAGTTCTCGCAGCACAACATCGCGTTCAAGTTTGATGGTGAGCGGGCGGTGACTCGGGCGGCGCCGTCGCACGGGCAGTGGGGGATCACGATGGATGATCTGGGGAGGCTTTACTACACGCCGAACTCGGATGCGCTGCGGGTGGATGCGGTACCGAAGTGGTTCGCGGCGCGGTGGTCGGCGAACGGTGGATTGACGGGCGTCAATGAGGGCGTGATGGGGGATCAGACGGTGTGGCCGGCGCGGGCGACGCCTGGGGTGAATCGCGGGTACCAGGTGGGCGTGCTGCGAGAGGATGGGACGCTGAGGTCGCACACGGCGGCGTGCTCACCGACGATCGATCGTGGGAGCGGGCTTGGGACCAAGGGGTTCGCGTACGTGTGCGAGCCGGCGGGGAACATGGTGCGGCTTGTGGAGTTGACGGAGTCGGGCGGCAAGCCGCGTGGGAAGAACGCGTACGACAAGCGGGAGTTTCTGACGTCGACGGATGAGCGTTTTCGGCCGGTGGCGACGGCGATCGGTCCGGACGGGGCTTTGTACATCGCGGACATGTACCGCGGGGTGATCCAGCACAAGACGTACCTGACGCCGCAGCTCAAAGCGCAGATCGCGGAGCGCGGGCTTGAGCAGCCGGTCGCGATGGGGCGGATCTGGCGGGTGACGATGGATGGGAAGTACGTCGCGCCGATGTACGGCGGGAACGTCAAGCTCTCGAAAGCCACGGATGAACGATTGGTGGAGTTGCTGGGTGATGAGCGCGGGTGGTACCGTGACACGGCGCAGCGGCTTTTGGTCGAGCGGCGGGCGGTGGGCGTGGTGGAGCTGATCCGCAAGCAGGCTCGGAGCGGCGGACGGGCGGCGACGCGGGTGCAGGCGCTCTGGACGCTTGAGGGGTTGGGCGTTGTGACGCAAGAAGACCTGCAAGCGGCGGCGAAGGACTCGGACGCCGCGGTGCGCGAACATGCGGCGCGGATGATGGCGGGGCGGCGGGAGTGGGCGGATCTCGCGGGGAGTTTGCTCGCCGATCGCGAGGCGCGGGTCGTCTGGCACGCGGCGCTCGCGATGGGATCCGGTGGTGATCCGGAGCAGAGGCCGGCCGCGCTGGTCAAAGCCGCGATGGAGAAGCCGCAGGATCCGGTGCTTCGGTCGTGCGTGGTGAATTCGCTTGCGGGCGTTGAGGTCGAAGCGATCCGAGAGGCGATCAAGGGCGACGCGAAGAAGCGTGAAGCGATCGTGGCGGATCTGGCGTCGTCGGTGCTCCGCGGCGTGCGGAGCGAGGAGCGGGCGGACCTGCTTGAAGCGGTCGCGAGTGAGGGGTGGCCGGACGATATCAGGCGGGCGGTGATGGGGCGGGTCGAGAGCGTGATCGGGGTCGGGAGTGCGCGACCGCGGCCGATCCGGCTGGCTCGCGAGCCCAAAGCGTGGGTCGACGCTGCGGAGAAGGACCAGCGGATGGCGCGGGCGATGGTCTGGTTTGACTGGCCCGAGCGGCCGGCGGTCGATCGCGGGACCAAGCCGGTGCCGCTGACGGCGGAGCAGCAAGCGTCGTTTGAGCGGGGGAAGGTGGTCTTCGCGAGGAACTGTGCTCAGTGTCACGGGACGGAGGGGCGGGGCGTGCCGGGGCAGACGCCGCCGCTTGCTGGTTCGCCGCGGGCGACGGGTGATGCGGGGCGGGCGATCCGGATTCTGCTGCACGGGATGGATGGGAGCATGGAGCGTGACGGTGTGGTGTACAACGGTCAGATGCCTGCGGCGGCGACGCTTGTGGATACGGAGATCGCGGACACGCTGACGTATGTGCGGCGGTCGTGGGGGAACGCGGCGGCACCGGTGCTCGGGTCGGAGGTGCTTCGCGTGCGGATGAAGACGGCGGGGAGAGGACGGGCGTGGACGGTGGGGGATATTGACTCTTTGCCTGAGGAGAAGCCATGAAAAAGAACGTGCTGAAGTCGGCGGTGCGGTTGGGGATGATCGTCGGGGCGATGGGGGTCGCGTTGATGCCTGCGTGCGGCGGCGGCGAGCGTGTTCAGCGCGATGTCGCGGTTGAACCGACCCCCGTTCAGCCCGAGAGCAACGTGGTGAAGCTCTTCGATGGGGTCTCGCTTGCGGGCTGGGTTCAGCGCGGCGGGAAAGCGACCTATCGGGTGGAGGATGGGGCGATCGTCGGGACGACGGTGGCTCACACGCCCAACTCGTTCCTGTGTACGGAGAAGACGTACGGGGACTTTGAGCTGACGCTTGAGTTCAAGGTGGATCCGCGGGTCAACAGCGGCGTGCAGTTCCGGAGCTTGAGCACGCCGGAGTATCAGAACGGGCGGGTGCACGGGTACCAGGCGGAGATTGATCCGAGCGAGCGGGCGTGGACCGGCGGGCTGTACGACGAGGGGCGGCGGGGCTGGCTTGCGAAGCTTGAGGGCAACGCCGCGGGGCGGAAAGCGCTCAAGCAGAACGAGTGGAACACGATGAAGATCCGGGCTTTAGGCGACACGATCTCGATCTGGATCAACGGCGTGCCGACGGTGACGGAATTCAAGGACGGGCGGACGGCGGAGGGGTTCATCGCGCTGCAGGTGCACGATGTGGGGAAGAACGAGACTCCGATGGAGGTGCGGTGGCGGAACATCCTGCTCACGCCGGTCCCTTCCAATTGAGGCTTGTGGGTCCCCTAAAACGAGAAGGAGGGCGGCCGACTTGAAGCCTGGCCAACCCTCTCTTCTCTCTCGCTTGTCGCCTGATCAGCGGGACAGATCCCCCGGCGTGTGGAGGTGGGGGATCACTGATCAAGCGGATCGATGTCGCACGTGACGCAGGATGGAGCGTCGATGCCGGTGACGACCTGCCAGAAGGGCTCGCCGAAGCCGTCATTCCACCAGGACTTGAACTGGCCGTCTTCATCCTCGAAGTAGTCGACGAGGTCCTTGCCGCCGACGTAGATGGCGCGGTGGATGAGGAGGAGGTCGTCGCTGACGTACTCGGCTTCGGCGGCGACGCCGGCGATGGCGTCGACGAGGCGACCGAAGAGCTGGCGGTCGGCGCGGAGGAGGATGTCCGCGTCATGCCAGACGTAGTAGCGGAAGCGGGCGGCCCGGCGGCCCAGAACGCTCGTGCGGTACCGGAGGAGCGCGGCGACGCCGTCGATCCCGTCCACACGACGTTTCAGGGTGGGCCCGGCGATGGTCCGCTCGAGCTGGTGGCAGAAAGACTCGAGGTCGGAGATGTACCGCCCGTAGAAGGGGCAGACCTCCGCGTCGCGCAGCCCACCGAGGAACTGCGACATCGAGGCCGCGAACGCGAGACGCCGTCCTGGCCTCTCGGAATACGCGATAAGGTGATTTTCATCCAGAAGCTGGGCCACATCGGGTTGCCAGTCAGCAACAACGAGTGGTGAATCTGGATGGCGTGAAAGCGCTCCCATGCACTTTGACCCATGCCGGACAACACCACTCGTCCGAACGTGAATGAAATGACAAAGCCCGGCCCTTAGCCGAACACTCTACTGCCGACAATGTGCATCAAAAATGCGCGATTGTCCACCCAAAGACGGATTTTTCCTCATATCTCGGATTCTCGGTACAGTCGGACGCGTTTGGGGAGTTCCGCGAGGAGCCTTGGCCTTGAACGGAGGATTTTAATGCCGATATAGGTACACGTCAGGCAGTGGAGATCCCCTATATTTGGAATGACGGAGATTTGGTCCAACACCGAGGAGCATCCCTGCTATGATGGAGACCCTGCGTCGTCTCCTTGGTTTGTCTCGATTTCGGGGTGGAGGATTATGTGTAGAGCCACTCTTTCGCGGGGTGGTTCGAGCACGGCAGATGGACAGGGGTTTGACGAATTTCCTGTTGGACCAGATAATGTGAAATCGTGGATCGCCCAGAGTCCCTTGGAGGGGATGTCGTCCGGGTGCCGTCGGGTGTGTTTTCGTCGACGGTTGTCGGACCTTTTGGAGACCCGAACATGAGCCAACCTCTTGATGAACTTTTGAGCCGAGTCGCGGCGCGGACGGCGGACCTGGTCGCGCTTCCGGCGATCGCCACCATGGATTGGTGTGATCGCGCGGCGGAAGCAGTGGGGACGACGGTGCCCGGTTTTCGCGGGGTTATCTCGGTCTTTGCGGTCGAACTTTCGCCGAGCGGCGCGGTTCGGCGGATCGAGTCGCAGAGCATCCGACTGATCAGCCCGATCGATCCGGACCGGCCGACGCCGCCGCTGGTGCTGATCAGCGAAGCGAATCATGCGCTGGAACGGCTGACGTCGCTGGGATGGGAGGCCGCGACGGCGACGCCGGCGTCGGGATTGATCTCGACGGTGGCGAAGACGGAGCAGTGGGCTTCGCTTCCGCTGATGCAGGCGCTTGGCGGGAGTCGGATCGGCCAGCCGTTCGTGGGTTCGGCTTCGCTGAACGCTTCGAACAACCGTGCGATCGTGGTGGTGATGGCTCCGGCGGCGGGGGCTCCGGCGCTGGATGGTTCGGCGGTCGCATCGCTCCGGGCGATTTTCCCGGTGATGGTGCAGCGTGCGCGGACGGCGTTTGGCGAGTCGGTGGACGCGAACTCGACGATCTCGGATCGTGAGCAGCTGGTGCTGAATCACCTGGTGCTTGGGAAGAGCGTGCGGCAGATCGCGGATGAGCTTGGCCGCAGCCCGCACACGGTGCACGACCATGTGAAGAGCCTGCACCGCAAGCTGAACGCGTCTTCGCGAGGCGAATTGATCGCGCGGGCTTTGGGGTATGTCTCGCGGGCGACTCGGATCCGCGATGCGCACCGTGCTTCGTCGGCGAACACGCCCGACGAGCGGTGAGCGGAGCGCGGGTATGTGTGAAAATCAGGCGGCTCCGTCCGAGCGGGCGGGGCCGCCTGTGTTTTTCGATTCGGGTATGATCTGGGCGTGAATCCGGACACGAACCGAGCGACGCTTCCTGACGACCCGGCCCCGATCATTGCGCGGGAGGGGATGCCGATTGTGGCGTGGTTTTTCGCGGTGGCGGCGGTGCTTTCGGCGGCGGCGTTCTACTTCGCCGGGGTGCTTGGCGCGATCGTTGCGGTTCCGTTGATCCTGGTGGCGTGCTGGTCGTTCTGGTTCTTTCGGGATCCCAAGCGGGCGATTCCCGCGGCGGCGAATACGATCATCAGCCCGGCGGACGGGGTGATCTGCGGGGTGGTGAAGGTCGCGCCGCCGGAAGAGCTTGGGATCGATTCGTCGGTGGCGAGCGGGATGACGCGGGTGAGCGTGTTCATGAACGTGTTCAACGTGCACGTGAACCGGGCGCCGGAAGCGGGCAAGGTCGTGCGGATTGCGTACCGGCCGGGAAAGTTCTTCAACGCTTCGTTTGACAAAGCGAGCGAGTTCAACGAGCGGTGTTCGTACGCGATGATGCTGGCGGATGGGCGGCCGCTTGTGTTTGTGCAGATCGCGGGGCTGATCGCGCGGCGGATCGTGTGCCGGATCGAGGAGGGGGCGACGCTTCGTCGCGGCGAGCGGTTCGGGCTGATCCGTTTCGGGTCGCGTGTGGATACGTACCTGCCGCCGGGAGTGGAGCCGCTGGTGAAGGTGGGGGACAAGAGCGTGGCGGGGGAAACGGTGTTCGCGCGGCTGAGCCCGGTGGCGGGCGGGTCGATCGAGCCGCGGGGGCTCACGGTTGTCGAGGGTGACTCGATGGCGCAGGTGGCGCGTGGAGAAGCGGGCGGGGAAGCGCCGCTTGCGGAGGGGTAAATGTTCACACTCGACGCGGACTCCAAGCAGCATGTCGCGTTCCGGAAGATCGTTCCGAACCTGTTCACCACGGTGTCGCTCTGCTCGGGGCTGGCGTCGATCCATTACTCGCTGAAAGCGGCGCAGTACGTGTCGGCGAAAGCGGATCCGGCGCTGATCGAGTCGACGTGGAAGACGGCGATGCTGGCGATCGGGGTCGCGGCGGTGTTTGACCTGCTCGACGGGCGGGCGGCTCGGCTGCTTCAAGCGACGTCGCGGTTCGGCGCGGTGTTTGATTCGCTTTCGGACTTTCTGTCGTTCGGGGTGGCGCCGGCGATCTTGATCCATCAGTGGATGCTGAAGGACCATCGGTCGCTGGGGATGGCGGCGGTGATGGCGTTTGTGCTTTGCGCGGCGCTGCGGCTTGCGAGGTTCACGGCGATGCCGAGGCAGCCCAAGAGCAAGTCGGTGCTTGGGAAGTTCTTCATCGGGCTTCCGACGCCGGCGGCGGGCGGTGCGATGCTTGTGCCTGCGATGCTGGATGTGGCGAAGTACTTCCCGATCCAGACGGGGCGGGTTTCGGACAGCACGATGGCGGTGTTCGAGACGATCGAGCCGACGCTTGTGATCGTGAACACGCTTCTGATCGCGGGGCTGATGATCTCGCGGGTGCCGATGTTCAGCTTCAAGAAGGTTCGTGTGCGGCGGCACGCGGTGCCGTTTCTGATGGTTTTGATCGGGATGTTCGTGCTCGCGATGTTCCGTGACGCGTGGCTGACGCTTTCGGTGGCGGTGTGGACGTATATCGCGATGATCCCGCTGAGCGTGCTTTCGCACAAGCGGGTGGTTCAGCAGTTGCGGAGCGTCGAAAGCGGCGCGGTGGTTCAAGGAGCGGCGCTGTGAAGGGAATGAAACTGGCGGCGATGGCGTTGGTGGCGGCGGCGGGGCTGGTCGGCTGTGCCGGCGGCGAGAGAACCTCGCGGACCGCACAGCCCGTGCCGAAGAGTTCCGTTGCCAACGCGAGGAGCATCGCGGATCCGGCGTTTCTTGAGCAATTTGCTTCGACGTATCGGTTCGGAGCGGGGACGCCGCGCGGGTTCCAGATCACGCCGGATGAGAAGGCGGTGCTCTTTCTGCGGTCGGGGCCGCGGTCGGTGGTGCAGGACCTGTACGAGTTCGACATCGCGACGGGGAAGGAGCGGGTGCTCCTGACGGCGGACCAGATTCTCAAGGGGGCGGAGGAGAATCTGTCGCCGGAGGAGAAAGCCCGCCGCGAGCGGATGCGGATGTCGTCGCGGGGGATCGCTTCGTACTCGCTTTCGAAGGATGGGTCGACGATCCTGGTGCCGCTTTCGGGCAAGCTCTATCTGGTGGAGCGGGCGACGGCGAAGGTGCGCGAGGTCGGCACGGAGAAGGGATTCCCGATCGATCCGCGGATGTCGGCGGACGGGTCGCTGATCGGGTGCGTGCGGAGCGGATCGCTGTGCGTGATCGAGAGCGCGACGGGCAAGGAGAAGGTGCTGCTGTCGCCCGAGATTCCG
>JBIKTT010000067.1:0-8086 GCA_044347925.1 Phycisphaerales bacterium | reverse complement strand
GGCGATCAAACAGCGTGTCAAGCGGGCGTGCCAGCACGTCGCCAAGTACGAGCAGACCCTGGCCGACGAAGCCTCTCGCCGCGGGCTCGACGGCGTGGTCTGCGGGCACATTCACAAAGCCGAGGTCCGCACGATCCTGACCCGGGATGGCGGCGAGGTGCAGTACTACAACTGCGGCGACTGGGTGGAAAGCCTGACGGCTTTGGTCGAGCACGACGACGGCACGCTCAGGGTGATCAAGCCCGAGCATCTTCTGGCGCCGCTTCGCGGGCCCGGGGATTCGTCCCCGGCGGTCGACGTCGTGATACCGGTGGCCTTCGGCGAGCAGGGCGGTGCGGCCGCAACCGGGTCGTTGACGCGGTAGACCCTCGCCCTCGAAAAACGTTTCTTACTTTGCGCCCGAACTGGCGTACGGATCGGCCGGTGAAGCGTCCTTGGTCACGATGATCTCGACGCGCTGGTTCGGGCGGTCTTGCGCGTGGTCCGTCGAACGGGCCACGACGCGGTTCGCGTCGCCGCAGGCGACAAGCCTCATCTGCGGCCAGGGGATCCCGTTCCGCGCCAGCGCTCGGCCGGCCGCCAGAGAACGCTCATAGGCGAGAGCCATGGCTTTCTCCGCGTTGCGGCCGGACTCAAACGGGCTGACGGACCCGCGAAGCTCGATGATCCATCGCTGGTCCTGCATCTTCTTCGCGATGCGAGCGAGGGTTTCCTGAGCGGTTGCGTTCAGTTCCGCCGACCCATCCTCGAAGCTGATTTTGCCGCCGAGGTTGGAATAGTCCGTCTCGCGGACGGTCTGGGGCCTTTGCCCGGTGCCGATGGGGCCCTCGTCCTTGCGGGACTCGTCGTGCTGCTGCTTCTTCGCGGCCATGCGCCGTTCGTCGGGGTTTTTGCTCTTGGCGTCAAAGGGTGAGTTGAACCCCTCGCGGATGGAGATGATGATGCTGTCGGCGCGGCTCATGCCTCCGCCGGAGCCGTTGTTTTTGTCGTCGGGGGCGCCGCCCTGCACGGGTTCGCCCTTGGGGCCCATGTTCATGGCGAGCAGAATCACGAAGAAGCCCATCATGAGCGCGACGTTGTCGGCGAAGGAGATGAGCCACTCCGGTGCGCCCGCTTCCTCGTGCTCACCGCCGCCCCCGTGCCCGCCGCCGCCGCCATGACCGCCGCTGTGCCCGCCCCCGCCGTGGCTCTCCTCGTGTCCTTCACCGTGTTTTTCTTCATGGTCGGACATGCGGTGGTCCTACGCGATTAGGCGGCTTTGTTCATCTTGCTTCGTGCGAACGCGGGGACGAACGCCATGACCTTGTCCTGGGTGACGCGCGGGTTATCGCCGGCCTGAATCGAGAGCACGCCCTGCAGGATCATCTCACGGTTGAGGATTTCCTCACCGGACTTGATGCCGAGCTTGTCGCCGATGGGGCCGGCGACGGCGTTGGCGATGATGGCGCCGTACATGGTCGCCACGACGGCGATGGCCAGAGCGTGACCGAGGGCGCCGATGTCGGCCGAAGCGAGCTGTCCGAACATACCGACCTGTCCGACGAGCGTGCCGACCAGCCCGTATCCGGGGCCGTAGAGCTTGATGAGGTCGAAGAACTTCTTGCCGGCTTTGTGCCGGTCCTGCATGGCGAGGATCTCCATGCGGGCGGTGGCTTCGATGTTCGCGGGTTCGACGCCGTCGACGGCCATTTTGAGAGCGGCGGCGAGGAAGGGTTCCTTGATCTTGGCGATCTCGGACTCGAGCGCGAGAATGCCGTCTTTTCGTGCTTTGTCCGCGAGGGTGCCCATGAGCTTGACGACCTCGATGGTCGGCATGCCCTTGCTGAAGAGGAACGCTTTGATGTAGCCGGGAACCTGCTTGAGCTTGTCCATCGGCATCGCGATGAACACGACGGAGACGGATCCGCAACCGACCATCAGGACGCCTTCGCCGGAGAAGAACATCATGAGGTTGCCGTGCGACACCTCGACGAAGACGACGCCCAGAGCCGCGGCACCGATGAACATTCCGATGAGTGAGGCGATGTCCAAGGGATTCCCCGAGGTGCGTCCAGGGTCTTCGGCCCGCGCGGGCCAACTGCTCTAGGTCGTATCGGTCGGATCGCGAGCGAAATGAAGTCCGGTCCGGTGAAGTCGAGTGCTCGCGCATGAAGGAACCCTCACGCATGTAACGTTGCGGGTTTCTGAAGAAGACTCTTGTCATCGATCTGGAGAATTCGCGCGAAAAGTGCGCAAATTGGTTGCGCCGGTTGAGGTGGGCAGGTAGGCTGGCGGGCCCCATGGTGTTCGCTTGACGGCGAATGGTCCGGGGTTGGGCACCGTCGCGTCACGGTGCCAACAGCACACATCTCGATCTGGAGGGTCTCATGCAGAGGAAATCGTTGAACGCGCGAATGGGTCTGATTCTCGGGCTCGCTCTCGCGGGAGGAACCTTGCTGGTTCCGGCGTCGATGGTTGGGTCTCCCGCGCTCGCGCGGGCGTCGGGGCCCACGACGCAGGAGTTCACGTATCAGGGCAAATTGACCCAGAACAACGCGGTGGTGAACGGCACGGCCGACCTGCGGTTTACGCTTTGGGGGTTCTTCTGGACTGGGCACGCAGATCGGGCCGGTCCTGGGCGCCAACGGCGTCACGGTGTCGAACGGTCTGGTGACGGTCCTGCTGGACTTTGGTCCGGGAACCTTCACGGGTGACGGTCGCTGGCTTGAGATCGAAGCCCGGGTGCCGGCGGGGACGGGCACGTGGGAGACTTTGACGCCGCGGCAGTCGATCACGCCGACGCCGTACGCGCTCTACTCGTTGAATCCCGGCCCGGCGGGCCCTCAGGGTCCGATGGGTCCGCAGGGACCGGCTGGTCCGCAGGGTGCGGCCGGCCCGCAGGGGCCGCAGGGCACTCAGGGTGTGCCCGGTTCGACGGGTCCGCAGGGGCCGGCGGGCGCTCAAGGCCCGATCGGGCCTGCAGGGCCGCAGGGTCTGATTGGACCGGTGGGTCCGCAGGGTGACCCGGGGCTTGTGTGGGTTGGCACATGGCTTCCGATGCAGGTGTATCTGCCGGGCAACGCGGTGTACTTCAACGGATCGTCGTGGCGGTCGCTGACGGTCAACTTTGGAAGCCAGCCGAACACGAGCCCGGCGGACTGGACGCTGGTTGCACTCAAGGGCAACGACGGCGCGGCGGGCCCGCAAGGGCCGGTCGGCCCGGCCGGAGCGACGGGTCCGCAGGGACCCGCCGGCCCGCAGGGAGCTGCCGGCAATGACGGCGCGACCGGACCCCAAGGCCCCGCCGGCCCGCAGGGGCCTGCTGGCAACGACGGAGCTCAAGGCCTTCAGGGTCCGCAGGGGCCTGCTGGCAATGACGGCGCTCAGGGACCGGCTGGTCCGCAGGGGCCTGCCGGCAACGACGGAGCTCAGGGTCCGCAGGGTCCCGCGGGCAGTGATGGCGCTCAGGGGCCGGCTGGTCCGCAGGGGCCTGCTGGCAACGACGGAGCCCAGGGCCCTCAAGGCGTTCAGGGGCCGCAGGGTCCTGCGGGGAATGATGGCGCTCAGGGACCGGCTGGTCCCCAGGGGCCTGCCGGCAATGACGGAGCTCAGGGTCCTCAGGGTCCTCAGGGGCCTGCTGGCAATGACGGGGCTCAAGGCCCGCAGGGGCCGCAGGGGCTCCAGGGTCCCGTTGGAGCGGCGGGTCCGGCCGGCGCGGACGGGATCGATGCGGCGCGGTACGTCGTCGATGCGGCCGGATTCGGCACGCACACGAGCGTGCAAGCGGCGATCGCACAGGCCGATGCGGATCGTGCGGGCAATCCGAAAGTGCAGGTGAACATACTGGTTCGCGCGGGCACGTACAACGAGAACGTGACGCTTCTGGGCGGCATGCATCTGACGGCGGTGCAGCCGGGCCGTGCGTTCGCGACGCAGATCAACGGCCAGGTGACGCTTGCGTCGGGCGGCGTTGCGTCGATGCGGGGTATCCACATCGTCGCGGCGGGTGGTGACGCGTTGACGGTGACCGGGAGCGCAAACCCGACGCAGCTTTACATCTACGACGCGAACGTGGAGGCCAACGGCGCTCCGACGGACAACGCGGTCGAGGTGAGCACGGTTCTGGGCGGATCCTCGGGTGTGATCTTCGACAACGTGAACTTCCGCAAAGCGTCGGGCTCGCCGGGCTTGGCGGCGAACGTGATCTCGGGCACGCTTCAGGGCACGGGGGGCACGATCAACGGGGGCCAGCCGACGGCGACGGCGGTGCAGGTGTCCGACGGTCCCAACGGTTACGGCCGTGCGTGGATCAAGAGCTCGGACATCTTCGGGCCGGTGGTGGCTTCGAGCTTGATCGCGCCGCCGAGCGCGGCGGTGATCGACATCGGCAACAGCCAGATTCGCTCGGGCACGCTTGCGGCGGTGCAGGATTCGACGCCGGGCGTGGTGCAGGTGACGGACTCGTACCTGCAGTCGACGATCGCGGGCGATATCGCTTCGTCGGACGGCAACTTCTACTACGCGCAGCTGACGTTCCTGCCGGGATCGCAGACGATGCCGGCGGCGGCTTCGCTGCTTCCGGGCACGGGTCCGAGCGGGCCCGCGGGCCCGGCCGGTCCGCAGGGTCCTGCCGGTGCGCAAGGCCCTCAAGGCCCGGCGGGCGCGAACGGCAACGATGGAGCTCAGGGACCGCAGGGTCCCGCTGGTGCGAACGGCAATGACGGAGCCCAGGGCCCGATGGGCCCGGCTGGTCCGCAGGGTCCGGCTGGTGGTCAGGGCCCCGTTGGTCCGCAGGGACCGGCGGGCGAGAACGCGGCGCAGTACGTCGTCGGCCCCACGCTGACGGACGGCGCGACGCACACGTCGATCCAGGCTGCGATCAACGCGGCGATCTCGGATGGGTTCGGCGGCGGCAATCGGGTGACGGTGCTGGTCCGTCCGGGCACGTACACCGAGGATGTGACGCTGGCTGAAGGCGTGCACGTGATGGCGGTGACGGGCGCGAAGAGCTTCTCGACGCAGATCAACGGCCGTGTCAGTCTCGCGGCCGGTGTGACGAGTCTGACCGGGATTGACATCAACGCGACGACGGGCGATGCGCTGACGGTCGCGGGTGTGGTCAATCCGACGCAGCTTTACATCGCCGATTCGGTGGTGTACGCGTACGGAGCGGACAACGCGGTTGAGATCGCGACGCCGCTCGGCGGCTCCTCGGGCGTGATCTTTGACAACGTGAACTTCCGCAACATCGGCGGGACGGGCGTTGCGGCCAACGTGCTGAGCGGCACGATCCAGGGCCGGAGCGGCACCTTCTGGCCGGCGAGCCCGATGACGGCGGCGATCGCGCTGTCGGGCAACGCGACGGACTACGGCCGCGCGTGGGTCGGGACCTCCGACATCTTCGGCAAGGTGACCGCGACGGGCACGCCGCCGGCGGCGGCATCGGTGTTCCAAGCCCGGAGCAGCCAGATCCGTTCGGGATCGGGCTTTGCGGTGGAGGACAGCAGCACGGGTTCGATCCTGCTGCTTGATGTGGCGATCCAGTCGACGACACCGACGGATGTGGTGTCGACGGACGGGAACCTGTTCTACGGGCAGCTGACGTATTCGCTTCCGGGTCAGACGATGCCGGGAGCGGCGACGCTGCTGCCGGGATCGGGCCCGGCGGGTCCTGCGGGTCCGCAGGGGCCGCAGGGTCCTGCCGGTGCGCAAGGGCCTCAAGGCCCGGCGGGTCCAGCGGGCGCGAACGGTAATGACGGGGCGCAGGGCCCGGCCGGTGCGAACGGCAATGACGGAGCACAGGGGCCGATGGGTCCGATGGGGCCGGCGGGGCCGGCAGGACCAACCGGACCGGCGGGCTCCGCGGGTCCGGACGTCGCCGCCGGCGTCGTCGCATCCGGATTGAGTCTTGCTAGCGGCAACAGCGTGGTTCAGTTCTCTTCGGCTGACTTTAACTGCGGAGGAGTGTTCAACGGGTCGTTCCCGACGCAACTCATCGCGACCAGTCCTGGTCGCTACATGGTGAATGCCTCGGTCCGCTTTGAGAACATTGATAACTTCGGCAGCCTCCGCCGCGTTGCGTTGCGGAAGAACGGTGTCACGCAGATCGCAGAGACCAGAATCTCAGCGGTGGGCACGAACAAGACGCCGACGGTTTCCGCTCTGGTCGACATGCAAGCAGGCGACTACATCGAAGTGATCGCCCATCACGATGCTGGTTCGACCGCAGGCAGTTCAAGCGCACGGGCGGACATGCACTTGGTGACGACCGGTCAGCAAGGCCCGCAGGGCATCCAAGGGCCGCAGGGGCCGGCCGGTCCCGCTGGCAGTAACGGCGCGACGGGCCCGCAAGGACCCGCTGGTCCCGCCGGTGCGCAAGGCCCGCAGGGTTTGCAAGGTCCGATGGGCGCGACGGGGGCTCAGGGCCCGCAGGGGTCGGCAGGAGCATCGCCGTGGGGCCTGTCGGGGAACGACACGTTCTACACCGCGGGAAACGTCGCGATTGGAAGTGCTTCCTCTTCAGGCTTCATGTTGCGTGTTGACGCTGCGAGCACGCCGGGCATCTTTGCGACAACATCCTCGACCAGCAATGCCGCGGTGCAGGGGTTCCAGCTAGGAATGAACGGGTACGGTGTCTTTGGTCAGTCGTCGGCTGGACAGTCGTACGGTGTCTTCGGAGTATCGAACGGAACCGGCAACGGCAGCGCGGGCGTCTACGGCGTGGCGACGAGTTCCAACTCGGGCACGGTGTGGGGCGTTTTGGGACGAACCGACAGCACAATCCCCGGCTCGGCGGGCGTTCGAGGAGTGTCCGACAACTCCTTTTCGGCAAGCGGCGTCTATGTTGGAGTGGTCGGGGAGAGTGTGAACACGAATGCCGGAACGATTGCACGAGGCGTAAGTGGCGTTTCCAGCAACGGTTCGTCCGGCTCCGCAGGTGTACACGGGACAAGCACGTCGACATCGGGAAGTCCCGCCGGCGTGCTTGGAACAGTGAACGCTGCGAATGGTTATGGTCTGTACGGCGTCAACGAAAGCGGGGCGGCGGTCTACGGGTCAAGCCAAGCCGTGACCAACGGTTCGTCAGGAAGCGGACGCTTGGAACGAGGAGGAGTAACGGGAGTGACGACTAGTTCGAACGGAAGTGCGGGTCACTTCCGGGGTCGAGTTGTCGTGGACAACACGAGTTCATCTGGTTCGGCGACAAGCTCGACGGATGGCCTGATCGTGTGGTCGAACTCCGGGGCTTCTGGCTTTAACTCCTCGGGCGCGTTGTTTACACCTTCGGATCGCAACAGCAAGAGGGACTTCGAGGCGGTTGACCCGGTCGAGGTACTCAACAAGGTGGTCGCGATGCCTGTCACGACTTGGCACTACAAGAACGATGACAAGACCCTCTACATGGGCCCCATGGCGCAGGATTTCCAGGCGGCTTTTGGGCTTGGTGACAAAGACACCGTCATTCACGGCACGAATGCCGATGGGGTGGCGTTGGCAGCGATTCAAGGATTGAACGTCAAATTGAAAGCCGAGTTGTCCGAGCGAGATCAAACCATCAAAGCACTTGCCACGCGAGTTTCGGAGTTGGAGCTCATCGCTCGCGGCAATGGGTTCACCTGGAAGCAGTCAGGTGGGATGGGGCTGGCCGTGGGCCTGTCGATTCTCGGATTTGCCTTCCTTCGTCGCCGCACAAACAAGGAGTGCAACTGATGAAAGGCCTCTTCACTTTTCTGCTGATGTCTTCGATCGGCGGGTTCGCGGGGTCGGCCCGGGCTCAACTGGCCATGGAGTGGCACACGATGGACGGGGGCGGCGGGACCAGCAGCGGAGCGACGCTCACGCTGCAGGGGACCATCGGTCAGCCGGACGGGACGGCTCCGGACGCATCGTCGGGCGCGACGCTTGCGATCGGCGGCGGGTTCTGGACCGGGCTGACGCTTCCGGATCCGTGCCCGGCGGACTTCAACGGGGACGGGTTCCTCGATTTCTTCGACTACGACGCGTACGTCGAGTGCTATGAGACGGAGGTCTGTCCCCCGGGCAAGACCGCCGACTTCAACAACGACGGGTTCGTCGACTTCTTTGACTACGACGACTTCGTGCTGTT
>JBIKTT010000066.1:0-8097 GCA_044347925.1 Phycisphaerales bacterium | reverse complement strand
TTCATGGTGATCAACGAGCTCGAGGGCGGCCTGAGCCATCACTCGCTCATCAGCGACGAGAACACGAAGAAGAAGTACCGCGAGCTTCTTGCGGTGGTGAAAGAGGAGTACGAGGACATCATCAAGGGCGAGGTCCAGCGGGCGATCTCGGCCGATGAGGATGCGATCCGCCGGCTGTGCACGAACTACATGGAGAATGTCCGCGCGTACACGCAGAAAGAACGGGTGCTGAACAAGTACACGGGCCGGTACGACGACCCGGATGAACGCCTCATGCGGTCGATTGAGGAGAAGATCGACATCCCCGAGAGCAGGAAGGATGATTTCCGCCAGGAGATCATGAACTACATCGGGGCGTTGAGCTTGGACGGGAAGAAGTTCGAGTACAACACGAACGCGCGGCTTTACCGGGCGCTCGAGCTGAAGCTGTTCGAGGACAGCCGCGACACGATCAAGCTGAAGAACCTGGTCAGCAGCGTCGTCGATGACGAGACGCAGGCGAAGATCGACGTGGTCAAGCAGCGGCTCATCAAGCAGTTCGGGTACAACGAAGCCAGCGCGACGGACGTCTTGAACTATGTCGCGAGCATCTTTGCTCGGGGGGATAGCAAGGGGCGGTGACGGAGTCGCCATGGACGACGAACACTGCGTGAGCGTGACGTAGAGTTACGCCATGATGGGCCTTGTCAGCCAAAAACTCGATCTTCGCGACGACAGGGGTATGGTGCTCGCGACGGTCGAGCCTGAGCATCGGCGGGAGGGGCTGTGGCAGGATCGCAAGAAGCCCTGGTGGTCGTCGCCGGTGTGGCGGTGGCTGAGCTTTCTGCCGGTGGTCGGTTTCGTGGCGTACATCACATGGAGTCGAGGGTGGTCGCCACAGCCGATCCCGTGGCTGGTCGTAGCCCTTGGGGTCGTGTTGTTTGGGCCTCGTGTTTCCACGCGGGGGAGCGTTCGACGGCTTTGCTCGAATGCGAAGCGTCTGGCGTGGGGGCCGATCGCGTGGCTCAGCGCGTATCGGCATTGCGGGGCGTGCGGGTACAGCTTGGCGGAGGTTGAAGCGGGCGAGGACGGGTGTGCGATGTGCCCGGAGTGCGGTGCGGCGTGGCATCGGGATCGGTGGACGATGGCGGGGCAGAATCCGCGCGAGAATAGCGAACTGGTGGGTCTGCTTGGTGGTGCGGGGTGGGGGCGGCAGAGTACGGCGAACGCGTTCGTGTTGGACGATCGCGGCGTGCCTTTCAAAGCGCCCGAGGGCGCGTATCCGAAGTGGGTCTCGGCGGGCGGGACGGATGGCTCTGCCCGCGAGCGCGTGCGGCGTGGGTTGAACGCGGCGGGAAACCGGTGGCTTGTAGTGGCGGCGTGTGTGTGGGTGCCGGTGTGGGCGGGGCTGGTCGCGCTGATGGTGTCATGGGCGCAGCCGTTCCCGAGGGAGTGGTGGTCGCAGGTCTTCCTCTTCACGGTTCTTGTCGGGTTGCTTGGGCTGTTGATGCTGTATCTCGTCCGCCGAGTTTCCATCAGCGATTCGGTGATCCGGCGCGTTTCGCTCGGCGAGGGCCTATGTCCGTGCTGCGGCGGGGCCATGAGCGGCGACGCGGGGTTTGACGGCTGTGTGGCGTGCCGGCGGTGTTCGCGGGCGTGGCGGGCTGAAGCAAAGGCGTGAAGGACAAACCTCACGCTTGCGCGTGAGGCTCGTTGGGTGTTCGATGTGGACGCGTGCGGTGTCAGCAGCCTTCTTCGAAGGCTTGGACGAAGGCGTCGTAGTCGAAGAAGTCGACGAACTCGTCGCCGTTGAAGTCGGCGGGGCAGGTCGGCAGATGGGGGGTGAACTCGTACGCACCGAGGTCGATGATCGCGCCGCGCGAGCCGCCGGGCCCGGGTGTCCGGGCGTCGTCGACCACGCGGTCGCGGCGGTCCAGGTCCGTGGAGAGGGCGACATCGCCAGAGCCGGTTCGCGCCGCGTTGGACCCCGCGTCGATGCAACGGGATCCGGCAAGCAGTCGGAAGTCATCGTTCAGGTCGAAGATTCCGTCGATGCCGGGGGCGTTCGCGAAGCCCGGGTCCGCGTCAAAGTTGCCTTCGCCGGGCCAGCCGCCCTCGATGTTGCAGTACGTCGCCCGGAGCCTGCCGGTGCTCTGGACGACGACCGGGGCGCGAACGATGCAGTTCGAGAAGTTGGCGAGGGTGGGGCTGGTGGGGTTGTTCTGCAGGAAGACAATGCCGGCGAGCGTGCAGTTCTGGACGGTGGTGGGCTCGCCGCGGATGACGCCGATGGAGATGCCGGGGCCGAGCACGAGGCAGTCTGTGATCAGAGCACCACCGGAGCAGACCACGTTGGCGGCGCCGCCGCCGACGATCCGGCAGCCGCGGAGCACCTGACGCTGGCCCACGACGATGAGCTCCCCCGGGACGGTGACGTCGGGACGGATGGTGAAGCCCTCAAGGACGGTTTCACGTCCCTGGCCGCCGTTGATGAGGACGCCGACGTCGGCCCGGACGGTCTTGATGGTGGTCTGCTCGGCCCCGGCTTCGGACCGGACGACCAGACGCTTGAAGCCGAAGTCGACGTTGCCGACGTAGGTTCCGGGGGCGACGAGGATGGTCTGGCCGTCGATGGCGGCGTCGATGGCGGCTTGGATGGTGGGGTACTCGGCGGGGACGCGGATGGGCCCCTCGACCTCGACGATGGCGGGAACGGGGACGCCGGTCATGATGTCGTTCCAGCGGCCGGTGACCGGGTTGATGGACGCGACATCCTCGTTGCCTTGATTGTTGGGCTCACCGGCGTTCCAGTTCGTGTAGAAGACGGGGTCACCGTTTTCCCACACGAATCTTCCCTCGACCGCTTCGTCGTTGAAGCCGACGGAGCAGGGGGTGGCGTTGCCGCCCACGCTGGCGACGTTGGCTTGGAGCCAGGCGTTCAGGGTGCCGTTGTGGACGATCGCGAGTCGGCCGTGAAGCTGAGTGGCGGCGGCGCGGGCTTGGGCGAGTGTGAGCGGCACGGTGCGGTAGTAGCGGCGGCCGTTGTCGGGGTTCAGAACGGGGCCGACGGCGATCTGGGCTTGGGCATGGGCGGCGAGCGTCGCGGTGACCAGGAGAGCGGGGACGAGGCGGTTCATGGCAGTCCTTTGGGGGGAGATGGGTGCGGGATAGCGTGGGGATGTTGGGGTGGGGGGTGTCAGCAGCCTTCTTCGAAGGCTTGGACGTAATCGGCGTAGTCGAAGAAATCGAGGAAGCCGTCGGCGTTGAAGTCGACGGGGCAGGGGTTGGCGGGGGCTTGCACGGCGAGGAACGCGCTGACGGGCTTGGTGTCGCAGCCGGTGGAGATGCGGCACTCGTAGACGGCGGAGTCGGCGGGCTCGACGTTCAGGATGCGGAGGAGTCGGGTGTCGGCGCCCGAGATGCGAGGGGTGTTGAGGACGGGGGCTCCGTTCTTGTACCAGCGGTAGTTGACGTTGACGCCGACGGCGGTGGTTGCGAATTCGGCGGTGGCGCCGGGGGCGAGGATCTGGTTCTCGGGGCGATCGAGGATCTGGACGGGCCCGCCGCCGGAGGTTTCCATGATGGAGAGCTGGCCGGTCCGATCGGCCCAGAGCACGTCGGGGAGCCCGTCGCGGTTGCGGTCCATGAGGGTGGCGATGGAGATGCCGCCAGCGAGGCCGGCACCGCCGAAGTCCAAGGGTGCGGCGAAGGCGGGTGCTCCGCGGTTGAGGTAGATCAGGGCGCGCAGGTTGAACCCGGCTTCGCCGGAAACGGCGGCGACGTCTGGTGAGCCGTCCATGTCGAAGTCTGCGACGGTGAGGGCGTTGGTGGAGAGGCCGGCGGGGCCTTGGACAACGGTGCTCGTGAACGCGCCCAGGGGATTGCCGATGAAGACAACGAATCCTGTTGTGTTGTTGGTGGCGATGATGTCGGGAATGCCGTCGGAGTTGATGTCCTGAACGACGCGGCTGGTGAGGCCGTTGCCGTTCGCGGCTGCGGAGAAGCGGGGTGCCTGGAAGGACCCGTTGCCGTTGCCCTTGCAGAAACTGACGCCCGCGGGGAGGCTGACGGCGGTGAGGACATCGTCGCGGCCGTCGTGGTCGACGTCGATGAGGGTGACGAGGTTCGGGCCGTTCCCGGCGGGGTAGGTCGTTCGGGGGAAGAACCCGCCGCCGGCGGCGCCCATCAGCACCGAGATGGTGTCGTCGTTGGTATTGGTGACGACGAGGTCGGGTCGTTGGTCGCCGTTGAGGTCGCGGAGGGCGAGGCTGCTGGGGGTGCGGCCGACGGCGTACGCGGCGGAGGCGGTCAGGAACGTCCCGTCGCCGACGCCGCGGTAGACGCGGACGGATCCGGCGGCGTACTCGATGACGAGGAAGTCCAGGTTCCCGTCCCCATCGGCGTCCTCAAGGATGAACCTGACGAGGGTCTGGGGTGCGGGGAGTTGGAGGAATTGGATCGAGGTGTAGCTTTGGGCGGCGTTGCGGCGGATCACGGTGATGCCGGTGCCGGCGGGTGTGCCGCAGGAGCCGGTGATGATCTCCTCGACGCCGTCGCGGTCGAGGTCGACGGCTTTGAGGTCGGTGGTGAGGAGGGGGCTTGGGGCGAACGTGAGTGGGGCAAAGAAGAACGGCCCGCAGTCGGCGAGGGCGGTGGGGGCGAGGGAGAGGGCGGCGAGAGCGAGGGTACGAATCATGACAAGGTCTCCTGGGAAGGGCTCCCTCGATGGCCGAGGGGCGACGCCCGGCATGCGACGGACGACAGGGGTGGGTGTCACGATTGAGCGCAAAAGCGGACAGGCCGCCGGGGTTTCCGGCGGCCTGAGGGGTTATGGGATCGAAAGAGCCGGGGGAGGCGTGTTCAGCAGCCTTCTTCGAAGCCTTGCACGAAAGCGTCGTAGTCGAAGAAGTCGACGAAGCCGTCGCCGTTGAAGTCGATGGCGCAGATCGGGACGGTCGGGTTGTGCTCGAAAGCACCGACATCCACGACGCCGGCGATTCCCGGGAGGAAGTTCACGGGTTCGGCGTCGACGAAGCGGAGCTCGCCTCCGGCGTCGCGTTGGACGCTGACGTTCGCTGTGCCCACACGAGCGAAGGTCGAGCCGCGGTCGATGCAGGGCGAAAGCGGCGAAAGTCGATAGTCGTCGTTGCGGTCGTAGAGGTTGTCCGAGCCGGGCGCGTTGAGGAACTGGGGCTGCTGTGAGAAGTTGCCGGGGCCGGGCTGCATGGCGCCGACGGTGTTGCAGTACTCGAAGGCGATGGTGGACTGCGGGGCGCGGTCGGCGATGGGTCCGTAGGCCTGAATGATGCTGTTTCGGACCGTGGCGCGGTATCGGCCGGCGGGGGACCCTTCGGTCGCGACGCCGAGCCCTACGCCGGCGATCGTGCAGTTCTGAATCACGACGTCCATTGGCCGGTTCAGAGGGGTCAGCACGATGCCGAAGAGGGCTTCGGTGATGACGCAGTCGGAGACGGTTGCGGTCTTGCTCGCGTAGATCCCGACCCGTGCGCCGGCGATGCGACAGTTCCTGATCGTTTGTCCGTCGAAGATCGCGATCTGGCTGTCCGCCGGCGTGCCGGCCGAGACGATCGTGAAGCCCTCGAGGACAGTCTCGGGACCCTGGCCGCCTGCGAGGATGATCCCGAAGGTGGGGTTCGTGGTGGAGATCGTCGTGACGGCCGGGCCATCGGCGGAACGCACGATGAGCTTCTTGAACCCGAGATCGAAGCTTCCCGTGTAGTTGCCCGGCAGAACGGTGATCACCTGGCCGTCGCGAGCGGCGTTGATGGCGGCTTGGATGGTCGGGTACTCAGTGGGGACGCGGATATCGCCTTCGACCTCGACGATGGCGGGGAGGACGGCCCAGTCGCCGCGGTCGTTCCATAGGCCGCTCGAGGGGTTCATGGCGCCGAGGTCCTCGAGACCGTTTGTGTTGTTTGGCTCACCGGGTGCCCAGTTGAACCAGACGGCGGGATCTCCGCCTAT
This sequence comes from Phycisphaerales bacterium, assembly GCA_044347925.1. Lineage (GTDB taxonomy): Bacteria > Planctomycetota > Phycisphaerae > Phycisphaerales > UBA1924 > UBA2396. Next base: position 2,133 of record JBIKTT010000066.1, on the reverse strand, counting down.
CCAGGAGTAGAAGTTCTCGGTGTTCAGGTCGTTGACGCCGATGAAGCACTCGGAGGTGTTGCGTCCGAAAGCGGCGACGTTGGCCCGGACCCACTCGTTGGTGGCGCTGTCGTGAATCGTCGCGAGCGACCCGCCGAGAGCGGCGGCGCGGGCGTTGGCGTCGGCCCACGTGGTCGGGGCGAGGCGGTAGTAGCGTTTGCCGTTGGTGGGGTTCATGACGGGCCCGACGACGACCTGCGCTTGGGCGGCGGTGAGCAGGGCGAAAGCGGCCAGAAAGGCAAAGCGGCGTGACATGGTGATTTCCTTGGTTGACGGAGCGGGCTGTTGGTGCGGGTGGAAGGGAGTGCCCGTGCGTGAGCGCGGGCACCCCGGGGTGCGTTGGGCGGAACGTGGGGCGGAGCGTGAGGCGTGGCTCAGCAGCCTTCTTCGAAGGCTTGCACGAAGGCGTCGTAGTCGAAGAAGTCGAGGAAGCTGTCGGCGTTGAAGTCGGCGGGGCATGCGGGGGGCTGGGTTTCGAGCGCGCCGCGGTCGACGATGGCACCGGGGCCGACGCCGGTGTCGGGGACGAGGGCGAAGTCGGCGAAGCGGGCTTTGCCGGAGGCGTCGAGGGGGAACTGGTCGAGGGTGGCGACTCGGGCGGTGTTGCTTCCGGAATCGATGCAGGGTGAGTCAGCGGCGAGGGCGTAGTTGTCGCTTAGCCTGAAGAGTCCATCGCTTCCGGGGGCGTTGACGAAGCCCGGGTTCGCGGAGGAGTTGCCCACGCCGGGGGCGCCTTCCTGGACGTGCGAGTAGGAGTAGAAGACCGCGGATCTGGGCGCGAGGACGGTGGCTTGCGCGTTTCCGGTGACGATCGAGTTGGTGACCCGGACGATCGCGGACTGGTCGGATCGCGTGCTGGTGACGATGCCGCCGATGGTGCTTCCCGCGATGGTGCAGTTTTGGACGGTCACTTCGATGGACCGTGAACTGGCGCTGGCGAGGATTCCTCCAAAGCCGTTGCCGGCGAGGACGCAGTCGGTGATGGTGGCGCTCCCGAGCGCGTAGATGCCGTAGTTGGTCGCGCCGCCGATGCGGCAACCGCGGATGGTGGCGGCGCTGTCGACGTAGACGGTCCAGAGAGTCGACGATCGGGGAATGATGGTGAAACCCTGAAGCACGCTTTGCGGGCCCTGGTTTCCTTGGATCAGGACGCCGCTACCGGAGCCTGAGGTGCGAATGGTGGTGACATCGGGCCCCTGCTCGGCGATGAGCTTGAGGTTCTTGACGCCAAAGGAGAAGTTGCCGACGTAGGTTCCCGGCGCGACGAGGATGGTCTGCCCTTCCGCGGCGGCGGCGAGAGCGCTCTGGATCGTGCTGTATTCCGAGGGGACGCGCATGGGACCGGTCACTTCGACGATCGCCGGTACAACGGAGGAAACGGGAATGTCGTTCCAGAAGCCGTCGGCGGGCGTGATGGCGACGAAATCCTCGCCGAACTCATCGTTCGGCTCGCCAGGCCCCCAGTTGGTGTAGAGGAGGGGCTCGCCGCTGTTCCAGACGAAAGTCCCTTCGGTCGTTTGATCGTTCAGCCCGATCAGGCACGCCGAGGCGTTGCCGTTGGCGGAGGCGACGGTCGTTTGGACCCAGGCGTTCTCGGCGGCGTCGTTGATGGTCGCAAGGGTTCCGCCGAGCGAAGCGGCGGTGGCGAGGTGGGCGGAACGCGAGGCGGGCGCGAGCAGGTAGTAGCGATGGCCGTTCGCGGGGTTGACGACGGGCCCGGCGGTGACCTGAGCGGCGGCGGAGCCCGCGAGCGAAACGAGCGAAAGCGCGATGATCGAGCGAACCATGGCAATCTCCTTGGGTGGATGCGACCGCGTGATGCGGTCCGACGCTCACCGTGCGATATCCCTGGAAAGAGATGCCACGATTGCGAACGTCCGCAAAAAAGAAAGCGGGCCGCCGAGTGCGTCGGCGGCCCGTGGGATGATGAAGAGAGGAACGCGAGCGGATCAGCAGCCGTACTCGAAGGCTTCGACGAAGGCGTCGTAGTCGAAGAAGTCGAGGAAGCCGTCGGCGTTGAAGTCGACGGGGCAGGGGTTCGGGGTGGGGATCACGGGCACGCGTTCGAGGGCTCCCATGTCGATCGCGGGGACG
>JBIKTT010000136.1:0-6147 GCA_044347925.1 Phycisphaerales bacterium | reverse complement strand
GGGGGGTGGGGGTTGGGGGGGGGGGGTTGGGATGCTCGGCAATTTCGGCAAGAGCAAGCACCGCGTCATGAACAAGGAGATGACGGGGATCACCTTCGCGGACGTGGCGGGCATCGAGGAAGCCAAGAGCGAAGTGACTGAGATCATCGAGTTCCTGAAGAACCCCAAGAAGTTCACCAAGATCGGCGGTCGGATCCCGCGCGGCGTGCTGCTGATCGGCGAGCCCGGCTGCGGCAAGACGCTCCTCGCGAAAGCGATCGCGGGCGAAGCCGACGTGCCGTTCTTCTCGATCTCCGGGTCGGACTTCGTCGAGATGTTCGTCGGCGTGGGCGCAAGCCGCGTCCGCGACCTCTTCAAGCAGGCCAAGGACTCCTCCCCGTGCATCATCTTCCTCGACGAGATCGACGCCGTCGGTCGCCGCCGCGGGAGCGGGTTCACGACGGGCGGTCACGATGAGCGTGAACAGACCCTCAACGCGATTCTGGTCGAGATGGACGGTTTCGCGGCCAGCGACGGCGTGATCGTCATCGCGGCGACGAACCGTTCGGACGTGCTCGACCCGGCGCTCATCCGTCCGGGCCGGTTCGACCGGCAGGTGGTGGTGCCGCTTCCCGACGTCAAGGGGCGTCTGGAGATCCTCAAGGTTCACGCGAAGAAGGTCAAACTCGGGCCGGACGTCGATCTCGAGAAGGTCGCCCGGGGCACGCCGATGTTCAGCGGCGCGGACCTGGCGGCGATCATCAACGAAGCGGCGATCAGCGCGACGATGGGCAACAAGGACTTCATCGAGCACGAAGACCTCGAGGAAGCCCGCGACAAGGTGAAGTTCGGCCGGGCGAAGAAGAGCCGGGTCCGAGAGAAGGACGAGAACCGCCTCGTCGCGTACCACGAAGCCGGGCACGCGGTGCTTCAGGCTCTGCAGAAGGACGCGGACCCGCTTCACAAGGTGACGATCATCCCGCGCGGAGCGGCGGGCGGCGCGACGTTCAGCCTGCCGCAGAAGGACCGGATGGGGTACAGCCTCAAGTGGCTTTACGCGACCATGCGGGTGCTTTGCGGCGGCCGCATCGCGGAAGCCCGCGAGATGCAGGACGTGTCGAGCGGAGCGTCGATGGACATCCAGCAGGCGACGAACATCGCCCGCATGATGGTCCTGGAGTGGGGCATGAGCCAGAAGCTCGGGTTCGTCCGGTATGCCGGGACCGACTCGCGCGAGACGTTTGTCCCCGAGCAGCAATACTCCGACGAGACCGCCAAGCTGATCGACGAAGAGATCAAGCGATTCGTGGATGAAGCGTATTCGGACGCGGCCCGCATGCTGGATGAGAACTGGGTCAAGGTGCAAGCCGTGGCCGAGGCGCTCCTCAAGTACGAGACGCTCACCGGCGACGAGGTGCACAAGCTGATGCGGGGCGAGACCCTGGGGCGTGCGACGGTCGCCGAGCTTTTGCGGGCCGAGAGCGCTCGCAGGGACGCGATTCAGGCTGCGGCACCCGAGCAGCGGCCCGAGCCGCCCGCCGCGGGCGCGCTCCCGACGCCGGTGTAACCGGCTCGGACCTTCGAAAGATCAAGATCCATTACAAACGCCGCCCGGACCCCTGGGCGGCGTTTCTCTTTCGCGGGCTTGATCGGCGGGCGGCCCTGATTTGGCGTCCGGATCGGACCGATAGTCCTTAATCCTGGAGGACTTCGGATGCCCGGGCAGAGTCAGGACCGCATGTTGAGCAGGCTTGGGCTACGAGCGGCTCGGAACGCGACGGCGTTCGCCGTGACGCTGATGCTCGTCGCGTGGGCATCGATCGCGATGGTGCACCAGCTTTCGCGGAGGGCGTACCGGTCGCAGGTGAACGACCGGATCACCGCGATCGCGGACGCGGCGGCTTCGCAGGTGGATGTGGCGGTTCACGACGGGCTGACGGACCCTTCGCAGCACGGGTCGGCGGCGTTCGAGTCGGTGGCGGCCCCGCTCCGGCGGATGCTTGTGGCGGTCCCCGGGGTGAAGTTCATCTACACGTTCCGGGTCGTTGACGGGCAGGTGCTTTTTGCGGTGGACTGCACGCCGGAGGGGGACCATGACGGGGACGGTGTGGACGACCAGGCGAAGCTCGGCGAGGTGTACGAGAAAGTCGACGAAGCGATGATCCGGACGTACGAGACCGGCAAACCGGCGGTCAGTTCCGAGCCGCACCATGACCAGTGGGGCGTGTTCGTGTCGGGGTTCGCGCCGGTGCGGCGGGAGGACGGGACGATCGCGTGCTACATCGGCGTGGATGTCACCGCGGAGGAGTTCGAGGCGCAGCTGGACCGGATGAGCCGAACGGCGCTGGTGGCGGGGATCCCGGCGGGGTTGATCTCGGTCCTCGCGGGGCTGCTCATCTGGAGGGTGAGCATCGAGCGACTGCGTGGCGTTGAAGCTCTGGAACTCGCGGAATCGGAGTCGCGGGCGGCGGCCAAACGAATCTCGGCGATGAACGAGGACCTTGAGAAGGCTCTGGACGCGGCGAAGGCCGGCGAGCGTGCGAAAGCCGCGTTCGTCGCCAACATCAGCCACGAGATCCGAACACCGATGACGTCGATCCTCGGGTACATCGACCTGATGGCGGAAGACGGCCAATCGGAAGCGGACCGCAAGGCCAGGCTCGCGACCATCGCCCGCGCGGGGCGGCACCTGCTCTCGGTGATCAACGACATCCTGGACTTCTCGAAGATCGAAGCGGGCCGGATGACGGTCGAGCGTCTGCCGGTCTCGCCGCGCACCATCATCGACGACGCGACGCGAATGCTCGAAGCCAAGGCCCACGCCAAGGGGATCACGCTCAAGCACGAAGCGGACGCCTCGGTGCCGGCGGGCGTGCTCGGGGATCCGACGCGGCTGTCGCAGGTGCTTGTGAATCTGATCGGGAACGCGGTGAAGTTCACCGAGCGTGGATCGGTGACGGTTCGGGCGGGGTATGCGGAAGGGCGGCTCCGGGTGGAGGTGCAGGACACGGGCGTGGGGATGACGCCCGGGCAGATGGCGGGGCTTTTCACCGCGTTCTCCCAAGCGGACGTCTCGACGACGCGGCGGTTCGGCGGGACGGGGCTGGGGCTTGCGATCTCCAAACGTCTGGCGGAAGCGATGGGCGGGACGCTGACGGTGCGGTCGCATCCGGGCGTGGGCACGACGTTCACGATGGAGGTGCCGGCGGAGGCCGCGGCGATCGCGGCGGCGCCCCGAGTGGTGACGGCCCGATGCTCGCTCGCGGGAATCAGGGTGCTTCTCGCGGAGGACACGGTCGACAACCAGCACCTGATCCGCTACCACCTGACGAAAGCGGGAGCGGAAGTTCTGGTGGTGGGTGACGGTCGGGCGGCGATGCAATGCGCGATGACCGCAGGGGCGGACGTGGTGCTGATGGACATGCAGATGCCGGAAATGGACGGATATGAGGCGACGCGTCGGCTTCGGGAGGCGGGATATTCGGGTCCGATCGTGGCGCTGACGGCGAACGACACGGACGAGGATCGGGCGCGCTCGCTGGCGTCGGGGTGCGACGATCTGGCGAGCAAACCGCTGCGTGTTGCGGAGCTGACTGCGTTGATCCGACGGATGGCCGTTTCGCGAACGGCTAAGATCGGCGATGTTGACACGTGCGTTGATCGCGGCGGTTCTGTTGTCGGGCGGGATGGCGTCGGCGCAGGTTGAGTACCTGTGGGATGACGGTCGCGGGAACGCGACGGGTGCGGCGTTTGACGAGTGGGACTTTGTGTTCTTGAACTCGTTTGACGCGCAATCCGGCGGGGATTGGGTCACGCGGATCCGGGTGTGTTGGGGGTCGGCGCGGGCGGGGATTCCCGGGGAGGTTTTCATCCTGGATGGCACGGGTGATGGTGCGTCGCCCGAGACGGCGCGGGTTCGCGCTCGGCAGTCGGTCGTGACCGCGCCGTCGGGCAACGGGGTGTTCCAGACGTATGAATTGGACCAACCGGTGCGTGTGTGCGGGACGTTTTACGTCGGGGCGCGGGTGTGGCTTGGAAGCGGCGGGCTGGGCGTCAATCCGGCACGGCTGGACCCCGAAGCATTCAGGAACGCTGACCGGGCGTTTTTGGCGGTGGGGTCGGTGGTGAACCCGGAGCTGGCGATCGATCTTGAGCATCTGGGCGCGGCGCCGATCTTCCGGCGGATGGACGCGAACTTCATACCGGGCGTGTGGCTGGTGCGTGCGGTGGCGCAGCCGGCCCGGTGGTGCGCGGCGGACTTCAACGACGACGGATTCGTGGACGCGTTCGACTATGACGCGTTTGTCGCGTGCTACGAGGGCGTGGAATGCCCCCCATGCCGAACAGCGGACGTCAATGGCGACGGGTTCGGGGATTTTTTCGACTACGACGAGTTCGTGCGTGTGTTCGAGACGGGGTGTTGAGGGGTCACATCGGCGGAACGGCGCAGACCGCAGGCTGGGTGCGTGCGGTGACTCGGATGCCTCGCTGGCGGAGCAACTCGTGAAGCTCTTCGACATGCTGGGCGTCGCGGGTCTCGACCGTGCAGAGGACCTGAACGGTTGAGATGTCGGCGGAGGAGAAAGCCCGCTCGTGGTCGATTTCCTTGACGCTCGCGCCGGCTTCGGCGAGGGCGGCGGTGAAGCGAGCGAGGCCGCCCGGGCGGTCGGGGATGACGGCGGTGAACTGCGTCACGCGGCCGTCGGCGACGAGACCGCGCTCGATGACGCGTCCGAGGACCGTGGGATCGATGTTGCCGCCGCAAAAGAGCAGCGCGACACGCTTGCCGTGAAGGTGGCGGAGGCGGCCGGAGATGAACGCGGCGAGAGCGGCGGCGCCCGCGCCCTCGACGACACCCTTCTCGCACTCGGCGATGCGGAGGATGGCGAGGGCGAGCTCTTCTTCACCGACGGAGATCACCTCGTCGACGCGTGAGCGAGCGATCTCGAAGGAGTTGGGGCCGACCATCGGAACCGCCAAGCCGTCGGCGAGGGTGGGCGACGTGGGCACGCGCACGGGCTTGCCGGCTTCGAGAGCCGCGGAGAAGCTGGGGCAGCGCTCGGGCTGGACGCCGATGATCTTGATCTGCGGGGCGGCGGTCTTGATGGCGAGCGAGACGCCCGCGATCAGCCCTCCGCCGCCGATGGGCACGATGATCGCGTCGAGATCAGGGGCTTGCTCGAGGACTTCGAGGCCGATGGTCCCGGTGCCGGCGATCACGCGCGGATCGTCGAACCCGTTGATGTAGGTGAAGCCCTTCTCGGCGGCGAGCACATCGGCTCGGACGCGGGAGTCGGCGAGCGTTTCGCCTTCGAGGATGACGGTCGCGCCCATGCGGCGGCAACGCGACTGCTTGATGATGGGTGCGTAGTAGGGCATCACGACGGTGACGGGGATGCCCAGGAGCTTGCCGTGGTGAGCGAGGGCGAGAGCGTGGTTGCCGGCGGACGCGGCGATGACGCCGAGCTTGCGCTGCTCGGGGGTGAGTTGGAGGAGGGTGTTGCGGGCGCCGCGTTCCTTGAACGAGCCGGTGGCCTGAAGGTACTCGGATTTGGCGTAGATCGTGCATCCGCAGACGTCGGAGAGGGCGAGGGAGTGGGAGCAGGGCGTGTGGACGACGCCGGATTGGATGCGGGCGCGGGCGGCGACAATCTGGTCGAAGGTGACGGCTTCGGGCATGCGGGAGGGTACGTCGGCTCGGAAAGCCGGCTTGCGATATCGTTTACGGGTCGTGTGGGGCTAAAGAAGGGGAGGTCGGCGATGTTCGGATTTCTGTGGGACCTGCATCAGCAGAATCGGCTTCGGGAGCTGGATGACGACACGAGTCGGGCGCGGGAAGCGGCGCGGGATGGGACGCGCGTGGCGGAGGAGCTCAAGGTGCGGATCGATCGGCTTGAGCTGATCTGCGCTGCGCTGGGGTCGCTGCTTCAGGAGCATGCGGGGGTGACTTCCGCGGCGATCGAGCAGCGGGTGAGGGAGCTTGACCTTCAGGACGGGAAGCTCGACGGGAAGATGTCGAGCAGCACGAAGACGTGCCTGAAGTGCGGGCGTGCGATTTCGGGCACGCGCGGGTGGTGCATGTACTGCGGGGTTCCGGACGATGGACCCTGAAAGCGGCCGGGGGTTTAGCGGGCGGCGGCGATCTCTGCGGGGGGAGCGATCGCGGGG
>JBIKTT010000065.1:0-8157 GCA_044347925.1 Phycisphaerales bacterium | reverse complement strand
GCGAACTCGTGCACGATCCGCGTGTCCGCCGCTTCGGGGATGTTCGGCCGATCGATCGACTGGCAGATGATGCCCTGCACATACAGAAACGCCGGGTGACGACCATCCCGCGCGAGAGCCGATTTCTCCGGACGCGTGACGATCGTGCGGAGGCGGTAACCCGCGGGAACCGCGACGCTTCCGTACTCGACCGCGCTGCCCTCGATTCGCTCGCTGGCTTGGGTCAGGGTCAGGCTGAGCTCAACCTCGGCGTCGTCACGACGAACGGTCACCCCGACCACCTCGCCGCCGCGGCGGGTCCGCATCGCCGAAGCCAGTTCTTCACGCGTCGACACCCGCGATCCTCCGACGCTGAGCACGATGTCCCCCGGGCGAACGCCCCCCGTCGCGGCGACGCTCCCCGCCACCGCCTCGACCACGCGAAGCTCGGACGCCGCCTGATCAAACCGAATGCCGAGCGGGCCGGCACGGCGCGGAAGCGGACCGGACGACGTCGTTTCCGGCGTGCCCGCCGCGGCGGGCGCAGGCTGCGCCATCGCCGGAAGACAGGCCAGAACGACGAGCGATACGACAAGCGTGTTTCTCATGGAGCTTTCTCGCGACTGGATGAGGACTTTCCTGGAACGGCACGGGCACGATCGGTTCGACGGGCGGGCGCGGCCACGCGGGCCCCCCGGCGACGGGTTACGGGAATAACGAAAAAAGCGGCAACATGCAGTGAACCATCGCCGCGGCGAGCCTTGCGGGCATCGAGATACGTCTTGATCTCCCGAAACTTCTCGCGAAGCTCCAGGAACTCATCGCGCGTCAGCCACGCGTTCTCGACCTTGCCCACGACGTTCTGGTCCGTCTCGGTATAGACGTACCGACCAGCCGCCGCCGCCCTCTTCGAAGCGTTCGCGACAATCCCCGCCATCGTCTGGATCGACCGATCGACCGCACGCGCCGTCGCGGCCGGCTTCGCCCCGCGGAAGATCGGCCGAAAGTCGTCGGCCACCAAGTCGTACACACGCTCCGGACGCGTCCTGCCCCGCCTCTCTCCCGCATCAACCACCACGCCGATCTTCAGCAATTGCCGGAAGTGCGGGTAGATCGAGTCCGCGGGCCGGTCCGTCGCCGCCGCAAGCTCCCGAACCGAGCACGGTGCGATGCTCCGCATCGCTTCCAGAAGCTCAAAGCGAACCGGAGCGGTCATCACCGACCAGTCGGCCGGCCGGGAGATGACATGGATGGCGGGGCGGGGTGGCACAAGGGAAGGGTACCACCGAATAGTGTGAAGTTCCACCATTTCACACTATTAGCGGCCGCGAGCAAATCCGACTCCAGCCGCGCCCCTCAAAGCGAGCCCATACAGGAACGAAAACGGTCCGGGCGTGAGCCAGGACCGTTCGATCGATCATCTTGTCTGAAACGCCCGCCCCCCGCTCAGTTCCGGTCCGCGAACTTCGGCCGGACCGAGTACACGTTGTCCTCGCGCGTCGAAGGGTCCCCGTCCGGGCCCGCCGAGTAGAAGTAGGGGGTGTCGCCGTTGCACGATCCGCCATCGCTGTCGCCGCGGAGATACGGCTGGCCGCTGTCCTTCCGTGCAGCACGGTCGGCGTCAGACACGTAGTTCCGCCGGAACTGCGGCTCGAGGAACACGCCCCCGCCCGACGGAGGAATCACGTAGTTCGCGATCGTCTGCATACCTCCGCCGTCGTTCCCCACCGCGTTGTTCGGCGGAATCACGCCCGCGAACTTCGGGTGCACCATGCGGATGGGATTGCCCCACGCATCCACCACATCGATCCGCTTGCCCGGCATCCGGTCGATCGCGACCGTGTTGTTCCCCGACTGCTCCACGTTGATCAGCCGAAGCTTGGCGTCAATCGAGTTCACCAAAGCCTCCGCCGAAGCGACCGGCGTGTACTCCGTCACATCCTTCAAGAACCACGCCAGCGCCGGAATCTGAGACTTCGTCTGCACCCCGTTCGAAAATGTGTCCGGCCGCCACACCCCGTCCACCAGCGGAACGATCCAGCCCGCGCCGTTGTTCGCCGCCGGAGCCTTCACGTACCACGGCACCGGAGCTTCCGTCGTCGCACGGTGCTCCGTCAGCACGTTGTCCAAAACCTTGATCGTGTCCGCCGTCTGACGCGACTTCGCCCCCGAAACCACCGCACCGCCGATCAGAAGCGTCAACGCGATGAGCGCACCGATGATCGCGATCACCACCAGAAGTTCAATAAGCGTAAATCCGGCGCCGATCGGCCGATGTCCGTGCGAGTTCTTCATCCGTGACCTCCCAAAGCGTGACCGACCGCCACGCGCGATGCCCACTATACGGTCCCGCTCGCCACTCGGATCCCGACCCGCCGTCTTTCTGCCCCAAACAAACCGCGAATGATGCCACCCTCCAGGCCTCCACGTCGTGGAAGTTCCCCGCGGGCAACGCTACGCTGTCCCGAACCACCTTCGACACATGGCTTCTCCCAGCCGAGTCGACGAGTGCCGATTCCACGATGGTCTGCGTATCGACTCGGGTCGGCTCTCTCTCCCAAGGAATTGTCAAACATGACCGTTGAAAGCAGCCCTTTGCCATTCGATGCCTCTCGCCCCGTCTCCGAACTCTCCATGGTCGAGGTCGCCGAGCAACTCGACCAGATCTCCGCCTGGATGGATATCGAGCGTCAACGCGAACAGGAAGCCAAGCAGGCTTACGAAGCCGTCGCCCGTGACGCCGAATCCCGCCTCCGCGCCATCCGCACCTACGGCGAAAAACTCCTCGAGCAGCACCGCAGGCGCATGTCCGCGTTCGACGGCCTCCTCGGAAAGTCCGCCGGATCGTCCGCCCGAAACCCCCTCGCTCGCTCCGCAAGCTTCGCCAAGTCCGCCCCCGCTTCAAGCGGCAAAGAGCCCAAGAACCTCGCCGAAGCCATCGTCTCCATCTGGACCCTCGACCGCTACACCGAGCCCATGACCACCGAGGAGATCGCCGAAGCCCTCTCCGACGTCGGCTACGAGTCCGACGCCGCCGCGACCAGCCTCCGCTCCAGCATCAACCAGGCTCTCGCCAAACTCGCCAAGGTCGGCCGCATGGTCAAGTTCCGCGCCGACGGCTCGCAGATCTCCCCCAAAGACCACTCCTCCCGAGCCCGCAAGTACCTCGCCGCCATCCGCCTCCCCGAGCCGGTGTAAACCGCTCGTCCCCGGGATCAACTTCGAAAAAAGACAAGGCCCCGCACACGCGTGCGGGGCCTTGCTGGTTTCAGGTCATCCTCGCAGGGTCAGTGCGGGGATCATCTCCCATCATGGATCCCTTCGGGTCAGGAAGCGGATCCGGGAGTGTCGCGAGCACTCAGGCCCGGCGACGGCGAGCGGCCAGGAGGCCGCCCATGCCAAGCAGCGCGATGCTGCCCGGGGTCGGAACGTTGAACTCCCAGCCGAAGTTCGCGGCAGGGTTGCCGCCGAAGTTCGACTGGCTGCCGGCCGGGTTGTTCACGTTGAAGAACGAGCCGCCGACCGTGGAGGACCAGAAGGTGTCCGCGCTCGAACCCACCGCGGGCGGGCTGAAGATGCCCTGACCGAGAAGGTTCAGCTGGTCGTTGGTCGCGCCCGTCGCACCGCCGTTGTTGTCAAACGTGATGCCGGCCCAGAGCGTCTGGCCGGCGGCCGGCTGGAGGAAGCCCGGCCCGATGTTGCCCGTGAACAGGCCGACCGAGTTCGCGCCGAACGAGATTGCGTTGAACGTGTACCCGATGGCGCTGTAGTAGGTCCCGGGGCCGCCGCCGGCGCCGTCCGTCAGCCAGAAGCGAACGCGCGGGCGAGCCGAAACCGCCACCGTGTTCAGGTTTGACACCGAGAACGTGAAGGACGTGAAGCTCTGGCCCGCCAGGTACGGCAGAGCGAACGTCAAGTCGTCGCACACCATCCGAGTGATGCCGGCGGTCGACCCGCCGTTGCTGTACGCCTGACCCGAGTACGTGTCGATGTTCGAGTACGAAGCGCCCGGAGTCGCGCGGGCGCCGAACGGCGAACCTTCGCCGAGCGTGTACTGGTGACCGCGAGCGAGATCGCCCGCCTGGACATCCACATTGGCCATCGCCGTGCCGGCGAGAGCCACCGCCGCAAAAAGAACTGCCGTCTTCATCGCCTGTCTCCTCAATGCATACGCGACCATGCGCCCCCGAGACGTTCCCGGAGACTCCACGCAGCAAAGAAGGCAATGGTGAACTCGGCCTGCACGCTCCCGCTCGTCGCTCCCAGGGTCGGAAAACTCCCGGGCAATCGGACGCAGCGGCCGATGTCTTGTCACTCTCGCCTCTTCCTGCGCCTCCATATTGCACGAATATGTGGTTCGTGTCAAGCACATTCCGTCATTTCTTGCGCAGAATCCGCTCCCAATGCCCGAGAAACCGCTCTGCACGTTCCCAAGGGACCCCAAGGGGTCCGGAAACACCCGGTACAAACCCTGGGTTTGCCCGCTTGGCAAGCCCACTCAGTCCCCGTGCTTCTGACGCAGCTTGGCACTCAGCCTCGCCAGCAGGTGCGCCTTCTCCAGGTCCGTGCACCAGTCCTGCAGCGTCGCCGCGATCTCATCCGCCGGCACCGGCGCGCCCGGCACCGGACACGACGGGCCAAGCTGCCGCGCCGCAAGCGCCCGAAGCCGGCTGATGCTCTTGTCCGTCGAAAGCCCGATGAACTCCATGTCCTCGTTCAGGAAAATCACCGTCGGCACCCGGTTCCCCCCGCAGATCATCACCGCGTCCGACAGGTCCTTGTGCTCGTCCCGATCCACGAACCGCAAATCCACCCCCGGGCCGTCCCCGCGAGCCGGCTTGATCGTCGCCAGATGGTCCAGCATCGGACACTGCTGCACGCAGTCCCCGCACCACACCCCCGAAATCACAAGCACGTTCACACGCCGCGTGAACGACGCGATCAGCGACCGCTGTGACTCCGTCACCCGCACCAGCGCGTGGAACGCGCGCCATTTCGCTTGCTGATCGGCAGTCCCCGTGGACACATACGACGAGTACGGTTTCGCCCGTGCGAAGTGGTCGCGATAGATCGATGGTGTGAGCATCTCGGATCGTAGCGGACGATCGCCGCATCGCCCCTTCACCCAGCGAAAGAGGGCCGGCTTGCGCCGACCCTCCGCGAGAATCCTCTTGATTCACATCCGATGCTCTCAGCGGCGACGGCGAGCCACGAGAAGACCGCCAAGGCCGAAGAGAGCCGCCGAGCCCGGCGTGGGCACCGCGACGCCGGTGAACCGGAACGTGCAGTCGTTGTAGTCCGCGTCACCACCGCCGTAGATGTCCTCAAACCCGACCACCGCGACGTTCGGGCTTTCCCACGTCACGTTCGCGTGGATGAACTCGTCGGGGTTCCGGTCCGCCGCGCCGGTGAAGTAAGACTGCTCTGTATCCCGCACGAAAAGCCGGAAGATCATCTCCGTCCCCGCCGTGAACGAGCCGAGGTTCACGATCGTCCCAAGATCGCGGTTGGTCCCGATGAACATCGACACCGGCGAATCAAGGTGAAGCTCGCTGGTGTACCCCGCGCTGCTTTCAAGAATCTCAACCGTGACGTCGCCGCCCGCGGCAAACAGCCCGTCGCCCAGATCCGCCATGGCGGGCGTGGCGACAGCGAGAGCGACCAAAGACGCGGCGCTCAGTTTAACGTTCTTCATGATGTGAGCCCTTTCTGAGTTGGTCCAGAGCATCCGTGCTCCGGTCCACACACCATGCGGCATGATCACGCTCCACGCCACCGCCACACGCCACCAGCGGCCATGACCCGGCCGACGGTGACGCCCGCCCGGGGCGTGCCGCCGTTCTCCGGACCAACTTCGTCCGTTTCGCCCGTGTCCTCGGTTATCAGAGCACGCCTAGGGCTTCAGCGACCTTTCGCGAAGCTCCCGCAGCACCTCAAACGCCTGCATCGGGCTCAGCGTGTCCATCTTGATCTCGCGCAAACGGTCCAGCGCGGGATGCGGCAGGTACTGCGTGAAAAGCATCATCTGCCCGTCCGCCGGCGCGGGCTCGGGCCGGGCGTTGGTCTGAGAGTGGGGGGGCGTCGCCGGCCCCGTCAGCGGCCCGTGCTGCACCGCGAGCGACTCCAGCACCTCACGCGCCCGACCGATCACCGCCGCGGGAATCCCCGCAAGCCGCGCAACGTGCACGCCGTACGACTGGTCCGTCCGCCCCGGCAGGATCCGGTGCAGGAAGACGATCTCGTGCACACCCTCGGGCGTCGTCCACTCCCGCACCGCCACGTGCAGGTTCTTCACCTTCCCCGGCATCCGGCTCTCGAGATCCGTCAGTTCGTGGTAGTGCGTCGCGAAAAGCGTCCTCGGGCCCGTCTCCGCGAGGAACTCCGCGATCGCCCACGCGAGGCTCAGCCCGTCGAGCGTGCTCGTCCCGCGCCCGATCTCATCCAGCACCACCAGCGACCGCGCGGTCGCGTTGTTCAGGATGTTCGCCGTCTCGGTCATCTCGACCATGAACGTCGACTGCCCCGCGTGCAGCGCATCATCCGCTCCGATCCGCGTGAAGATCCGGTCCGTCACCCCGATCGTCGCGCGGTTCGCCGGCACGAACGACCCCGCGTGCGCGAGCAGCACGATCAGCGCCACCTGCCGGATGAACGTGCTCTTGCCCGCCATGTTCGGCCCGGTGATGAGCCCGAGCGTCCCCGGCTTGTCCGCTTCCCCGCCCGGGCGGATCCGCCCGGCGACGCCCGCGGGAACCCCCGCCGTGTCCAGCGTCACGTCGTTGGGCACAAAGTCGTTGCCCAGGATCTCTTCGAGCACAGGGTGCCTCCCCTGCTCGATCTCGAGCACCGGCTCGGCCACCATCTCGGGCTTGACCCATCCCCTCGCCGCCGCCCGCATCGCAAACCCGAGCAGAACGTCAAGCTCCGCGACAGTCCTCGCGTACCGCTGCATCTCCCCGAGCTTCTCGCGGCTTCGGTCGCAGAGCTTGGCGAAGAGCTGCCGCTCGCGGTCCAGCGCCCGGCTCTCGGCGGTCGTCACCTTCCGCTCAAACTCGCGCAGCTCCGGCGTCGTGAACCGCTCGGCGTTCTTGAGCGACTGCTTGCGCTCCAGTTTGGCCGCCGCCTCCGCCGCGTTCCGCGACTGCACCGCCGTCAGCTCGATGTAGTACCCGAAGACGCGGTTGTACCCGACCTTGATCCCCGGGAGCGCAAGCTCCTTCGCCAGCCTTTCCTGATACGCGGCGAGCCACGTTCCCGCGTCCTTCTGAAGCAGCCTCGCTTCGTCAAGCTGGGCGTCCACCCCGTCCCTGATCAGCCCCCCGTCCCGCAGATGAGCCGGCGGAGCCTCGACGCACGCCGCCGCGATCTCCTTCGCCAGAGGATCAAGCACCGCCGCGAGTCGCTCGATCTCCGCCCGGAGCACCGCCACGGCCGGCGCCTCCGCGATGGGGGCCGCGATCCGTCCCGCGCGGCCGATCGATTCCCCCAGCGCGACAATGTCCCTCGGCGTCGCCCGATCCAGAGCAAGCCGTCCCGCGATCCGCGCGACGTCCTGCACCCCCTCAAGCCCGTCCGCAAGCTCATCCGCGACGCGGCGGTCCGACACGAACAAGCTCACCGCCGCCTGCCGCGCCTCAATCGCTTTCAGATCCGCGAGCGGTCGGCAGAGCCAATCCCGAAGCAGCCGCTTGCCCATCGCGGTCTTGCAGACGCACGCCCTGCCGGTCCCGAGAAAGACCCCCACGAGCGAGCGATCAACCCCCACGCCCCCCGGCCCGACGCCCCCGCCCATCCCCTGCCTCAGGACGCGCTCCACCTCAAGGGCCCTGAGGCTCACCGCGTCGATCTGGCACGCCCCGCTCGCGTCCTCGCGCCTTGGCGGCCGCAGGTGGGCGAGGGTCGCCCTGGGCGCGAGGGCCCCGCGAACCGCGCCGGGGTTTCGTTCATCCTGCCCGGGCGTCTGCGTCTCGCGGAGGTACCGAAGCACGACGCCCGCGGGCACGATCACCGCGTCCGCGTCGCCGAGGCCAAACCCCGAGACGGTCGTCACGCCGAAGTGGTGGTGCACCGCTTCGCGGGCTTCCTCCGTGCGAAAGTGCCAGGTCGGCCGGGGGGTCCCGGGGACGCCCAGGGCCTCCAGCACGCGCCTGACCCTTGGTGGGGGGGTCACGCCGTCGG